>NZ_VMND01000011.1:0-27588 GCF_013277555.1 Streptococcus sp. k-163
ATGACAGTTGAAGTTGAAATGGCCAGCTGATGAGCAATGTCGGTCATAGAAGTCTTTTCAATTAGCTTCTGGGCAATCTTTTGGTTGATGATACGAGGGATTTGGTGATTCTTCTTGACGAGAGAAGTCTCAGCGACCATCATTTTAGAGCAATGATAGCACTTGAAACGACGTTTTCTAAGGAGGATTCTAGTAGGCATACCAGTCGTTTCAAGGTAAGGAATTTTAGAAGGTTTTTGAAAGTCATATTTCTTCATTAGGCTTTCGCAATCAGGACAAGATGGAGCCTCATAATCCAATTTAGCTATGATTTCTTTGTGAGTATCCCTATTAACGATATCTATAATTTGGATATTTGGGTCTTTGATATCAAGAAGTTTTGTGATAAAATGTAATTGTTCCATATGATTCTTTCTAATGATGGTTTGGTTGCTTTTCATTATAGATCTTATGGGACTTTTTTCTACACAAAAATAGGCTCCATAATATCCATAGGGGATTTACTCACTACAAATATTATAGAGCCGGTTTATTTTGCTTTTTAAATCATCTCCAATTTTTTATCTTAAAATCCTATCATACACGATTTTATAGGTAATTAATAAATAAAAAAGATTTGATTCTGCTTCTCACACAATCAAATCTTTTTCTTTTATTAAAAACGAATCGTTTCACGTGTTTTCTCATATGATGTAACAAAGCGATTGGTTACACCAGGCTCTGCCACTTCCAATGCTTGAGAAATCTTGTCAAATGAAGCGTGATAATCAAATTCTTTTTCAAAAATATCTAAAGCTTCGTTAAATGCTTCTTGGATACGTTCATCAAATGAGCGATAGCGGTTAGAATATTGCAAGAGTTGCTCTGTCAAGGTTGCATACTGTACAATATTATAAGTTTCCGCCTCAAGCTCCTCCATATCCTTCGTTGCAATTTCAAGAATACGATTAACTGATTCTATATTGACTAAGTTTTGTTCTAATTCAGCCATGAGATCTTCCGTATTATTACTTGCTGTAAAGAATAACTTCAAGAAACTTTGTGGAATACCAGGTAGGTTCCGTTTTTCCATATATCTCTTGATTGTATGGAGACGATTAACATATACATTTGCTTTTTGACGTGCATTGATATCATCTTTCTCAACTCGTGCAAGACGCTCACTAACTGAAATCTGTTCATCTTCAATCTTTTTAAGATTTTCCTGCAGAGATTCAAGTTTTTCTTCAAGAATTGAATATGCTTGAGTTGCTTCATCCTGATCCGAAATCGCTTCAATAATGGCAGTCTCAAAACTTTCTAATTCTGACTGTAAACGGCGAACATGACTTGCATCTGATTCAGAAAGTAAATAGTTTTTACTCAAACGCTCAATGTCTTCTATCAATAAAGCATTATTTTCCTTCATGTGTTGAAGATAAGTAGGAAGTGTTGCTACTAAACCTTCTACTACTTTCTGTGCCGCAATTTCTCTTGTAAAGATATCATAAAGTGCATTAATCTCTTCTTGGATTTGAGTATTTTCGTACTCTGCATTATCCAATTCTAGTTTCGCAATATTCTCATGATTTTTCTTGAGAGCTTCATAAAGCAGTTGGAAACGCGCTTCAATATCTGTCTCAGCAAAATAATAGTTGGCATCTAAAAGCTTACGGTAGCCATCTTCTAAATCTTCCAGTTGATCAGGTAGGTCTTTAGATAATGTTGCTACAATTGCTGGGATACGATCAACAATATGTGTCAAAGCCAAGATATGATTTTCAGCATTATCCAAAATCACAGCAGCTTCTACTGGGTCACCAGACGAATTTAAAGTTACAAACTGAGAAAACTCTGATTGGATATTTTCCAATTGTTTTTCGATTTCAGACAAACCTTGTCCATATTCTTCAGAATGATCAGCAACTCGGTGTTGCAACTCTTCAAACAAGTCCAAGGTATGCAGAACACGTCCACTATTTTTAGACTCTTGTTTCTCCAAATCTGCCAAGGCGTTGCGAATTGCCGCAATATCTTCTTCAATCAAGGTAATTTGGCTCTCAATTTGATCAATTTGATGACTGGCTTTGAAAAAACGGAATGAGTTGTTATAGCCTTCTGCCTCGAAAAGATTATTTTCGATATCTGCAAAAGAGTTAAGAGATAGGTCAACCCATTTTTGGTTCCATTCACGGAAAGTCACCTGACTTTGTCCAATCAAGTGCATATTTTTTACAGCTTCAACTTCATCATTAACCGGAAGATTATAAAGCTCTTCTTTTTTCTCTTCTAAAATTGCTAATTTACTTTCATTGCGCTTCCTTACATAGATTGCGATAGCATAGGCAATGACCAATAAAACTGCAACTGCAATTATTAAATAAATTACTAGGCTAGCAGACATATTAAACTCCTTTTTTACTTGAAACAATCGTAACGATTATATCATATTTTTTAGACCAAGGGAACTACTTCTCTCTATTTTTTAGACATCAAGTGTACTATAGACGGCATTTTCTTCGATAAACTCACGACGAGGCTCTACTCGATCCCCCATCAACATATCAAAGATTTTATCTGCCTCTGCAGCATCATCCACAGAAACTCTAGCCATCAAGCGATGTTCGGGATCCATGGTTGTTTCCCATAATTGATGATCGTCCATTTCACCTAGTCCCTTATAACGCTGAATGGTCGGTTTGGTACGACCTTCACTATAACGGGCTAAAGCTTCTTGGAGTTTGATTTCTTGATCTGCTCCTGGCTGGATATATTCTTTAATCTCACTTCCAACCTTGACACCATAGATTGGTGGTTGGGCAATATAAACATAACCAGCTTCTAGAATTGGTTTCATATAACGATAAATCAAGGTTAAAAGAAGGGTACGAATGTGGGCTCCATCGACATCGGCATCAGTCATCAGAACGAGTTTTTGGTAACGAGCTTTTGAAACATCAAATTCTGCTCCAAATCCTGTTCCCATCGCTGTGAATAGACTTCTAATTTCTTCGTTAGCAAGAATCTTATCCATACTTGCCTTTTCAACGTTCAAAATCTTACCGCGAATTGGAAGGATTGCCTGGAACTCACGGTTGCGACCAGATTTAGCTGATCCACCTGCTGAGTCTCCTTCGACGATGAAGAGTTCTGTTTCAGCAGGATTGTTAGAAGAACAGTCTGCTAGTTTCCCTGGAAGGTTGGAAATTTCCAAACCTGATTTCTTGCGAGTGACTTCACGCGCACGCTTGGCAGCCACACGAGCCTTAGCAGCTAAAATTCCTTTTTCCACGATACGCTTGGCGATCTGTGGATTTTCCATGAGGAAATCAGAGAAGGCATCACTGAAGAGACGATTGGTAATCTTAACAACTTCGCTATTCCCCAGTTTGGTCTTGGTTTGTCCTTCAAATTGTGGATTTGGGTGTTTAACCGAGATAACTGCAGTTAATCCTTCGCGGACATCTTCACCTGTTAAGTTGTCTTCATTGTCTTTCAGTAACTTATTCTTACGAGCATAATCGTTGATGACACGTGTCAAGGCTGTACGGAAACCTTGCTCATGCGTTCCACCTTCATGGGTATGAATATTGTTGGCGAAACTCATGACATTTTCATGATAACCCGTTGTGTACTGCATGGCTACTTCAACTGTGATATCATCCATCTCACCGTCTGTGTAGATTGGTGTATCAAAGATAACATCCTTGTTCTCATTGATATACTCAACGTAACTAGCAATCCCACCTTCATAATGGTAATGCTTGGTTTGTTCCAAACCTTCACGCTTATCTGTGATAGAGATTCGAAGACCACGATTTAGAAAGGCCAATTCTTGAATACGCTTATTTAATTTATCAAAATCAAAGGTTGTTGTTTCAGTGAAGATTTCTGGGTCTGGTGTGAAGTGAACTGTTGTTCCCGTTTTATCCGTATCTCCAACCACCTCAAGGTCTGCAACAACATGACCACGACGGTATTCTTGGTAATGAATTTTACCGTTTTTGTGGACATGAACATCTAACTGAGTGGAAAGAGCATTAACTACTGAAGACCCCACTCCGTGAAGACCACCTGAGACCTTGTAGCCGCCACCGCCAAATTTTCCTCCAGCATGAAGAACCGTAAAGACTGTCTCAACGGCAGGTCGGCCTGTTTTTTCCTGAATATCGACTGGGATACCACGCCCATCATCGACAACAGTGATTGAATTATCTGGCTCAATAAAGACTTGAATATGGCTGGCAAATCCTGCCAAGGCCTCGTCAATTGAGTTATCAACGATTTCCCAGACTAGATGATGAAGACCTTCTTTTGAGGTTGACCCGATATACATCCCTGGACGCATACGAACAGCCTCTAAGCCCTCTAAAACTTGAATTTGACTGGCATCATAATTCTGTGCCTGCAGATTTTTGATTTCTTCTGTCATCTTATTCCTTTTTCTTACATGTCTAATACTTGTCTTAAATTCACGATACTGGTAAACAAGTGGGTATCCAATCCTGCAGCTTGACCTGCTTCGATATCAATCGGCCGATCACCAATGACAAGCCCAGAATCAATCTGATACTTCTCTCTTAAATAAATCATAGACTCAGGATCTGGTTTTCTCTTAAAGCCTGAGTTAGAAGTCACTACTTCCGTAAAATAAGCTGCTATGGAGGTTTTTTCTAAAATTTCCAAGACCTGATCATTTCGATGAGAGACCAAAAAATGACGCCCACCTTGATTTGAAATATCCTCCAATAAGTCAGAAACTCCATCAAATAAAATCGGGTGTTCAAGCTCTCTGGCTTCATTTTCCTTGTACTTTTCTAAAAAATGCTCTAAGTTGGGAGCGAATGTCTCAATTGCAAAATCAGTAGAAACCTTTAAAGCTTGATAGACACTGTCATGGTCTTGTCTGATACCATACAGTGCCAATGTTTCAACAAATGCAGCTGTTGAAGTTTCATAATTATCTAGTAAAGTTCCACCTAAATCCCAGATATAATCGTGATATTTCATAGCTTTCATTATACCATTTTTTCGTTAAAAAAGCGATGATTTCCCTGAGTTTTCCACATAAAAAAACGAGAGGTTAACTCCCGTTTTATTGATTTTTACCAAAGACATCTCGATAGAGCATTCCAGTTCGTAACCCCTCTGCGTCTCCTCCTAATTGCTCTACCAACTCGTAGGCAAAGGCAAGGGCTGTCGAGGGACCTCGACTGGTTGTCAAATGACCATCTACCACTACTGTTTTCTTGACGTATTGACCATCAATGATTTGCTCTTGAACACCATCATAACAAGTAAACTTCTTATTTTTCAATAGCCCTGCTTGATTGAGGGCAATTGGCGCCGCACAAATTGCTGCCAGTTTCTTTCCTTCTTGCTCGAAGCTTTTCAATTCTTGAATCAAGGCCTGATTATCGCGCAAATATGCAGAACCAGGCATCCCTCCAGGAAGGACAATCATGTCATAGTCTGATAAATCACCATCAAAGACACGATCTGCTGTGACTTGGATTGCATGTGAACCCGTCACTTGCTCTTCAAAACCAACCATATCACAAGTGATATTTGCCCGACGCAAAACATCCACAACTGTCAAAGCTTCAATTTCTTCAAAGCCCTGAGCCAACATAACTGCTACTTTAACCATGATTTTCTCCTTATTTGATTCGTTTTAAAACAACCTTTTTCCGTTTGAAAGGGACTTTTCCACTCTTTTCTTCAGCTAGATTGGTTTGATAACTCATCGATAAAAGCAAGCCAACACCGATCAAGTTACTGATAATAGCCGATCCCCCTTGCGAAATAAAAGGCAGAGGAATCCCAGTCAAAGGAAGCAAGCCAGTAACAGCACCGATATTCTCAAAGATATGGAAGAGCAACATCATAATCAAACCTGTGGAAATATAGGTGTAGAACTGGTTATTTGATTTAAGAGTAATCTTTAACATACGGTAAATCAGCATGAGATAAAGGGCAATAACAAGAACAGAGCCAATAAATCCAAAATCTTCTGCAATGACCGTGAAAATCATATCCGACTCTCTAACTGGAATAAGCAAATTAGAAGCATTAAAACCTTGACCAAATAAGCCACCACTCCCAATGGCAATCTGTCCTTGAGCCTGCTGATAAGTGGTTGTTTGGGCAAAATCAAATGGATTAAGCCAAGCCAAAATACGGTTGATTTGGTAGGTCGGCATTCCCAGTTGATGGAGAAAAGCCCGGCCGTCCTTACTGATAAAAATGGCTAAGAAACCAACAATACCTGTTACAGCAGTCACAAATACTGGGATAATAATTTTCCAAGAAACCCCTGATAATAAAACGATTCCTGAGAAAATAGCTACAAAAACCAAGGCAGTTCCTAAGTCACTTTGAAGTGCCAAAAGAACTAAGACTGGAATGGTAAAGAGAATCATCCAAAAAATTAACAAAAAGTCCAGTGGAACTGTGCGTCTCCATTCCTTATGTTTTTTTGTAAATTGGACAATCACACGAGCCAACATGAGGATATAGGATATCTTCATAAATTCTGATGGTTGGAATAGGGTAATTCCATTTATTGATACCCAGTTTTTGGCACCCGTTGATGCAACTAAGCTTGGATTATAAAAGACAATCGGCAAGACCATAAGTCCCAAGCCTAAAATATACAGAAAGGGGGTCACCTTCCAAAGAAATTCTGTATTAAAAAGCATGACCACAAAACCAATCACAAGCCCCAAGGCGATCCAGGCGACCTGCTGCCCTAGAATGGGCAGAATATTGTTTGGATAATCATGACTAACAGCTATATAGATAGCCACCACGCCAATAACCAGTAAAAAAAATACTGGCAATAGCAAACTATAATCGACTCTAGAGTCGAGAGAACGTTTCATATATACTAACCTTATACTTTCATACAATACTATTTATCAAAGTTCATTTAAAAATTTATCAACAGCCTCATCAACTTCGGATCGAGAGACGGTTTTAACAGTCGCTTCTTTTGCTAGAGAAGTCACTATTTGCTTGCCATATCGTTTTCCGACGATTCTTCTATCCAGAATGAGGGTTAAGGAACGTTGGTGTTCACGTCTCATACTTCTTCCCAAAGCCTGTTTTAAACGAATAATAGCCATGGGCAATTGATAATCATAAAAGGCATTTTTCCCTTCTTGATTCAATTCCTGATTAATCTTTTTCGTCAAGGGATCTTGAGGATTTTGGAAAGGAAGTCTTGGTACAACTTGAATCACAAAAGGATGACTTGAAAAATCAACTCCCTCCCAGAAACTTGCTGCACCAAGCAAGATTTGTTGTTCTCCTTTTTCAAAGCGTTTCTTCAGTTGATGAACATCGCCATTTTTATACTGGGCCAGATGGCTAACTGGAAGTAAATCCGATACTGCTAGAAGCATGTCTTTGGCAGTAAAGAGAACCAAAATTGGTTGCTGGAAAGCTTGAATTTCCACTAGTAAATCAGCTACTTCTTTGGCATAGACTTCTAAGGAAGTTTCTGTCACCAGAGGGAAATCTTTGACCAAGACCACTTCTTGATCCTGTTTTTTACCAGCTTCAACCTTGACAAATTTGGCTTCAGGATAGCCTAAAAGGTCTGCCAAAGAAACCCTCTGACTAATCTCAAGAGTGGCCGACACTCCCAAGACTTGACATGAATCAGGCACTAAAGAAGATAGAAGAATACGGCCAGATTTCGTAGAAGAAATCTGAATTTTCTTTTGACTCGTTTCAGTTAATTCAAGCCAATAATCACCTTCAGCTGTAAAATAGCGAACCAGATCCTCAAAGCCTTCTACTTCTAATTCTGAAAAATACTGGTGGAGATTGGCAAGAGAATCTAAGATATTTTTCCTAGATTTGCCAGACTGAAATTGTTCTATCAAGTAGAGGCACTCAAAGCGAATACTTTCTAGTATTCGTTGCTGGACCTTATTTTGCTCCTCCAATAAAGCCTTATCAACTAAATCAATAATAGACTGGATATCGTAGGTCTCTTGAAGCAGATTTTCTAGAGCCAACAAAACTTTTTGGACTTCATCAATAATCAATAAACGGTCACTAACAAATTCAGGATTATCTTCAAGTCTAGTTACAAGATAGGCATGATTGGTCACTAAAAGCTTGCAGGTTTGTGCCTTTTCTTGACTACGTTTCCAAAAATCTTCCGTCACAAATAAACTCTTGGATGATAAATTCCCATCATGACGAAGGTCTGTTAGAAAATGTTGGTAACGGTAGAGTTGCCCGATTTCATCCAAATCCCCCGTTTCTGTCTCTGTCAGCCAGACCAAAAGTTGCATTTTAAAGCGTCTAAATAAGCGATTTTCATCATTTTCCTGCAAGGAACGATAAAAGGCATCCAGCTTCAGATAATTTTGTGGCCCCTTTAAAGAATGAATATCTGTATGGAACATTTCCTTGAGACGTTTACCTTCTTCTTCCATGATTTGATTTTGAAGAATCTTTGTCGGAACACTAAGAACAATTTGTCGCTCTTTGACTTGAGATAAAGCGGGTAAGAGATAGCCATAGGTTTTCCCAATCCCTGTCGGTGCTTGAATTAATGAGACAGGCTCATCTTTCAATAGCAAGCCAACCTCTTTAGCAAAACTTTCTTGCTCCTCCCTCACTTCAAGATTCAACAGAGAAATATTTTTAGAAAAATCTTGAGATAGTTTTCGTGGCTCCAGAGGAGCTGCAGTCTTCTTGAAATACAGTCCTTGAACTTCGACCAAGTCGGGAGAACTCAGGATAGATTGGTTTCGATAAATTTCTTCAATAACCAGATAGGACTCATATAGGAGGGCGTCAGCCATTTCCAGCAAGCGTTCCAAGAGACCTTTAGGAAGTTGGGCCATCTTTTCTCGCAAAAAAAGAAGTAATTCCGCAGTAGCTTGGGCATCTGAAAGAGCTGTGTGGGCTTGTTTTAGAGGAATTCCTAATTCTCGACACAAAATCGGCAAACTATATTTTTCCAGTTCAGGGAAAAAGACCTGGGCCAATTCGACCGTATCAACACGAGGATTTCTTAGCTCATAACCTTCAAAAAATAAATTTTCCGCTAAAAGATTGGCATCAAACTGAACATTGTGGGCTACAAAAATCCCATCCTCCACCAAGTCAAAGATTTTTCTGGCAACTTGCGAAAAATCAGGTGCTTGCGCCAGACGTTGGTCTGTCAGTCCTGTCAATTCTTTGATATGAGCATCCAAGGGTTCATGGGGATTAACATCTGTCGTATAGTGATCGACGATTTTTCCATCCTCAATCACAACAATTCCCACTTGAATAATTTTAGCCTTACTACCTGTGCTAGTTGCCTCTAAATCCACCACAACATAGCGATTACCAATCGTTTTCATTATAAAAAATTATACCAAAAAAAGGGCCATTTGGCACCTGCAAACATGAGATAATTTTCAAACTTAAGGACGCTACTTAGCTTAAAAATCCTATCAAATAGAGCATCCTAGCCTGCTAATTTTTTGAAAATATTGGAGAATAAGAAAAAATTGAGAGAAGAAATGATTGTCTCTTCCTTCTCTCAACTTGCAGTTTACTTTATTTAACCATGTCAGGATCGTAATCATAGAATCCCGTATCAAGGAAACGGTTTTTAGGGTGTAACTTGCGAACTTCTTCATCCAGTAAGAAGGCTTGGTCATGGCTAAAGTTGCCCTCTTGGATCAAGCTACGCGCTTGAATAAAGAGTTTTGCAATCTCAACAAAGTTTTGACCAGGAGTGTAGAGCCCTTCTAGTTTCCAGTGAGTGAAACCATGCTCTACCAATTCTGTCAATTTGGTCATCAAATCAAGGTCATTGTTGGCAAAGATGTGGGTCCCATGATTGTCTTCAAAAATGGAATAATGGCTCTCAGGATCACTTGGTTCAGCCAAGAAGAGGTCACGCTTGCGAGTCTTTTCATCATCGATATGCGTAAAATTATAGTAGTTTTGTAAGAGCGGACGTTTAGAATGGTGAATAACACTTGCACCGTAAACCAAAACTTCAGCAGGAATTTCCAAAATCTCTGGCATTTTGAAAAGTTCAGCTGATGGGATTTCACGCGCCAAAACAGCTTCAGATGCGCCAGCCTTTTGTCCCCAGAAGTTAATCTGACGACTGCTAGTCACCATTGTAGAAGCATCGTAGATAGTTTTAAAGGAATAACCATCGCGATTGACCACATAAAAGACGCCTGCATCCCCAATCGTAATGTAGTCTGTCTTAATTTCTTCCAAGAAATCTAAGAAAGGCTTGATACGGTCCATCATATCTTGGTGCATGAGGGCATTAACCGCAACAATCAATTCCTTACCAGTATCATGAACCAGCTTAGCGATTTCACGCAATTGGTCATGACTAAAGGTTGTTGGCAGACGAAGGCCAAAATCTTTCTCACCGACATAGATACGGTCTACGCCAGCTTCGAGCAGTTGTTTAACTTGTTCAATACTTTCAGCAGTTGCTGTAATGATAATCTTTTCCATAAGAAAAATTATACCACATTTCTCCAAAATCAGCCAAGACTTATCAGAGTTTTACAAATAGGAATCATTTCTCGGTAACTTTTCAAAGTAACTTCCAGTTGCCTGACCGAAGTGGAAATTAGTCTAATACTCTTCAAACCACATCAGCTTTATCTGCAATCCCAAAGCGGTACTTTGAGCAACCTGAGGCTAGCTTCCTAGTTTGCTCTTTGTTTTTCATTTAGTATAAAAACGGATTTTTATAAGAATAGCTAGATGAAAGGCAGCCCCAGAAGCATGAGAGAGCTCGCCAGTAACAATTTACTTTGTACACTATCCATAAATAGCAAACATCTCAAGCTCCATTAATCTTCAAAACATCATAGATAAAATCTAGTCCCCAATTTAAGCAATTGATGCTGTAGGATTTATACATTGTTATAAATTTCTAGTCGTTTTGTTCTTATGATAAGAAAAATGGCATAGAAAAACGAGTATATCCAACTAGGGAAATGCTCGTTTTTTGCTAGTTAGAAGTGGGGTTTACTCAGCTTCATTTCTTTTTATAAAATGTATCAAGCAAGCGACCAACTACCTCATCTTTTTTCTATCTCTGCCAATATGCGTGATAGATAGTAATGATAGCCAAAAATAGCAAGACCAAGCAAAAGGATAAGAGCTCCTACTCCCAAGCTGATGGCAAGGACAGGGAAGAGAGACTTAACTAAGAACAAGCTACCAATGACTAAAACCATTAATATAACACTATAAACCAAGATCAAAACAATTGCTACTATACGATTTGAACGGTTCACCAAGTCCGTAATACTACTCCAATTGGTTGACAGATTTTTTACGTCCTTAAAGTAATTGTGGCAAGAAAGTATGACACTGGCAAGGGTCCAGACTACAAGAAGGTAAATCATCGAAAGGATGGGCAAGCCTAGATATAGAGAAAGACCAAGTAAAGTCAGAACTGGTAAAAAGGACTGAACAGCAAATATAATCCAAAATTTCACTTTCACATAACGAGCAAAGTCAAAGGGTAAACTCTTAAGAAAATCAACATTTTCCCTCTCCAAGGATAAGGCAATTGAAGGCAGGCTGGTGATATTGTTATTGACAACTGCTATAAAGAGAGCTATAAAAAACAAGGGTAACCAGTATGGAGGATAAATATCTGGAACTATCTGAGAATCTCGGATTTTGGAAATCAGACCAATCATCATGAGATAAGGAAGGAAAGCACTTGTAAAAAGCACTGTAACCACGCCAGTTCCCTGTCCCAAGAGGGAGAGGTTGTAGCGTAAAACCATACGGAAAAAGCCCTTTTTATTAGTAGTTGAAATTCTCTCCTTATTGCGACGTTCTTTCTTGACCTTCTCCTCACTATTAAGCAGGATCACATCATAAAAATGAGGAAAAACCTTCTTTTTGGTCAGGTAAAGCAAGAAAACAGTTAAAGCTATCCAAGCGAGCAGACCCAGTATGGCTTCTGTCGAAAAAGGCTCCACTGCTATTTTGTAAAAGATATGAAGAGGATAAAGGAGAAATGGAATGTCTCTAACTTTGTCAACAATACTTCCAAAAGTCGACTGTAGAAAGAGGACAAATATTAAAGGTATGAGAACCCCTATCCCAATCATCACATTCGAAAAAATAGACTGATACTTTCTGAAGACCGTAGTCTGAGCCAAGAAATGTACTGCCACTACCATCACTAAAGTAACAGAGACAAATAATAAGGCCAAGGACAACAGCATCAAAGGTAAGCCCAGCCAAAGAGAAGGAGCTAGCCTAATATAGAGGACTAGAAAATAAGCTAGGATTGGTACAATTCCAGCTAGAGCTGGCAAGAGAACAGACAGTCCTTTAGCAATTATAATCTCTGATTCTTTAAAGGCATAGGGCCTATACGATGCCAAGTCCTTACTCTCATAAAAGACATTGTAAAATGCAGTGAAAGAAGTTGAAAAGGCAAGCACCAGTAAAATAGCAACCATGCTACTAAAAAAACTTGGTATTTCCTCAAAAGGAAAACGAAAGGCTATATTTATAAACATTAAAAGCATCAAGAGACTGGAAAAAATGTAAGAACTTAGGACTCTAGCGGAAACATTTACTTTTTTTCCAGGATTTTTAGCTTGCTTCTTTCGTAGGTTAGCCAGATTAGCTTCTTGAGATGAATAGAGGATATTGATATCAACTAATTTTTTAATGACCTTGAGACGCATCTGAAACCTCCTCTTTTCTACCAGCAAGACTAAGGTAGATACTTTCCAAAGACTGGTCTGGATAGTCTTTTCTCAAGTCCTCTACGCTACCACAATAAATCAAATGCCCCTTTTTCAAAATGGCAATCCGATCACAGACTTGCTCGGCTACCTCTAGGACATGAGTTGAAAACAAGACCGTCTTCCCTTTTTGTGCATGTTCCTTCATCATCTGCTTCAAATCAAAGGCAGCCTGGGGATCCAAACCAGTCAAGGGTTCGTCCAAGACCCAAATATCAGGATCAGACAAGAGTGCTCCGATGACAAAGACTTTCTGACGCATTCCGTGAGAAAGGGTTTCAATAACCTGATAGCGGTTTTCAGCAAAATCAAAAACACTTAATAGCCTAGCTAGACTAGCCTCCAAGTCAGAGCTAGTCAGATCATAAGAGGAGGCGATTAATTCCCAAAACTCATTGGCTGTTAAGCGTAAAAATAAGTCAGGCGAGTCTGCAACGTAGCCAATCTTTCGTTTGATCGCCAAGCGATTTTCCGATAAATCCTGACCGTCCACCAGAATACGACCACTGCTGGGCGAAATGATACTGACTAAGGATTTTATAGTGGTCGATTTTCCAGCCCCATTATGGCCAATCAAGCCCATAATCTCCCCATTTTCAATCTGCAAATTGAGACTGCTCAAGGCCTCTTTATCACCATACAACTTACTAACATTTTGAAATTCAATCATGGGACAACTCCTATCTTTATCTATATTACATACTGTTATACTAGCACTTTGATACAAAAAAATCAACACTTTATTTTAAGTAGTTAAAATATATTTATTCTATCTTACGCAAACGTTTGCCCTAAAAGATACTTTATGATAGAATAAAGAACAAGATTGACAAGTAAGAGGAAACATCATGCAAAATCAAACACTCATGCAATACTTTGAATGGTATCTGCCCCACGACGGTCAGCACTGGACACGTCTAGCTGAAGATGCTCAACACCTAGCTAATCTCGGCATCAGTTATGTCTGGATGCCACCAGCTTTTAAGGCTACCAACGAAAAAGATGTTGGCTATGGGGTTTATGACTTATTCGACCTAGGAGAGTTTAACCAAAAAGGAACTGTCCGTACCAAGTATGGTTTCAAAGAAGACTATCTTCAAGCCATTCAAGCCCTAAAAGCACAGGGAATCCATCCTATGGCCGATGTGGTGCTCAATCACAAGGCTGCTGCTGATCACATGGAAGCCTTTCAGGTTATCGAAGTGGATCCTATAGACCGTACAGTTGAACTCGGAGAACCCTTCACCATCAACGGCTGGACTAGCTTTACCTTCGATGGTCGCCAAGATACCTATAATGACTTCCACTGGCATTGGTACCACTTCACAGGTACAGACTACGATGCTAAACGCCGTAAGTCTGGGATTTATCTAATCCAAGGGGACAACAAGGGTTGGGCAAATGAGGAATTGGTCGATAACGAAAACGGTAACTATGACTACCTCATGTATGCTGATCTAGACTTTAAACATCCTGAAGTCATCCAAAATATCTATGACTGGGCTGACTGGTTCATGGAGACGACTGGTGTAGCTGGTTTCCGCTTGGATGCCGTCAAACATATCGATTCCTTCTTTATGGGCAATTTCATCCGTGATATGAAGGAAAAATACGGTGAGGATTTCTATGTTTTTGGTGAATTTTGGAACCCAGATAAGGAAGCTAACCTAGACTATCTTGAAAAAACGGAAGAACGCTTTGACCTTGTCGATGTTCGTCTCCACCAGAATCTCTTTGAAGCCAGTCAAGCTGGCGCAAACTATGACCTTCGTGATATTTTCACAGATAGCTTGGTTGAACTCAAGCCTGACAAGGCTGTAACTTTTGTTGACAACCACGATACCCAACGAGGACAAGCCCTTGAATCGACTGTTGAAGAATGGTTCAAACCAGCAGCCTATGCCCTCATTCTCTTACGCCAAGATGGCCTTCCATGTGTCTTTTACGGCGACTACTATGGAATTTCAGGCCAATATGCTCAACAAGATTTCAAAGAAGTTCTTGACCGCCTCCTAGCCATCCGAAAAGATTTGGCCTATGGAGAACAAAATGACTACTTTGATGACCCTAACTGTATCGGTTGGGTACGCTCAGGTGCTGAAAATCAATCCCCAATCGCAGTCCTTATCTCAAATGACCAAGAAAACAGCAAGTCAATGTTTATCGGCCAAGAGTGGGCTAACCAAACCTTTGTAGATTTACTTGAAAACCACCAAGGTCAAGTTACAATCGATGAGGAAGGTTATGGACAATTCCCAGTCTCAGCTGCTTCGGTAAGTGTCTGGGCAGCCAATACAATCTAATAGTTCATAATAATCAAGCCAGGTCCAAACGGATTTGGCTTTTTTGCATTCACAAAAAGACCTACCCTAATGGATAGATCTTTATTGTCTTATAATTTACCTGCTACTGCATCCAAGAGTTCTTGAATTTTAGCTTGGTTGCTTCCTCCTGCCATGGCCATGTCTGGTTTACCACCACCACGTCCATCGACGATTGGTGCCAATTCTTTGACAAGGTTTCCTGCATGGAGGTCTTTTGTCTTGCTTGCTACAAGGACATTGACTTTGTCACCGATAGCGGCAACTAGGACAAGAAGATCAGAGTAGTCTTTCTGCTTCCAGTTATCTGCAAAGGTACGAAGGGCACCAGCATCAGATACAGACACTTGGCTAGCAATGTAACGGTGACCGTTGACTTCCTTAACGTCTTTGAAGATATCGCCTGCAGCTGCAGCTGCAGCTTTTTCCTTCAATTCTGCATTTTCTTTTTGCAATTGACGGAGTTGTTCTTGAAGTCCTTCAACCTTATGAGGTACTTCCTTGACTTGAGGTGCTTTAAGAGTTGCTGCGACTGCTTTCAGTGCATCTTCTTGTTCACGATAAGCTTCAAAGGCTTCCTTACCAGTCACTGCCAAGATACGACGAGTTCCTGATCCAATCCCTTCTTCTTTGACGATCTTGAAGAGACCGATTTCAGAAGTATTGCCAACGTGGGTACCACCACAAAGTTCAACTGAGTAGTCACCGATGGTCACAACACGAACTTCCTTACCGTATTTCTCACCAAAGAGGGCCATAGCTCCCATTTCTTTGGCTGTGTCAATGTCTGTCTCAACAGTCTTGACCACAATAGCTTCCCAGATTTTTTCATTGACTTGCTGTTCAATAGCACGCAATTCTTCAGCAGTCACTGCTTGGAAGTGAGTAAAGTCAAAGCGAAGGAATTCAACTTCGTTAAGAGATCCTGCTTGTGTTGCGTGATTTCCAAGGATGTTGTGAAGGGCAGCGTGAAGCAAGTGAGTCGCAGTGTGGTTTTTCATAACACGGTGACGACGATTTGTATCAATTGCCAAGGTATATTCTTGGTTCAAAGCAAGCGGTGCAAGGACTTCAACTGTGTGAAGAGCTTGTCCGTTTGGTGCTTTTTGAACATTTGTCACAGCAGCCACGACCTTACCTGACTCATCCAAGATTTGTCCGTGGTCAGCGACCTGTCCACCCATTTCAGCGTAGAATGGAGTTTCCGCAAAGATAAGTGAGGCAGTTCCTTCTGATACAGCTTCTACTTCTGCATTGTCAGCTACGATAGCCACCAATTTAGAAGACAATTGGCTAGCATTGTAGTTGAAGACACTTTCTACAGTGATGTTTTGAAGGGTTTCATTTTGCATACCCATTGAGCCACCCTTGACAGCTGAGGCACGCGCACGTTCTTGCTGTTCCTTCATGGCTGCTTCAAAACCTTCACGGTCTACAGTCATACCAGCTTCTTCAGCGATTTCTTCTGTCAACTCTACGGGGAATCCGTATGTATCATAGAGTTTGAAAACATCAGAACCAGCAATGACAGATTGACCTTTTTCTTTCAATTCAGCTACGATGCCTTGGGCAAAGTGTTGACCTGAGTGAAGAGTACGGGCAAATGACTCTTCTTCGCTCTTAACGATTTTTTCGATAAAGTCACGTTTTTCAAGCACTTCTGGGTAGTAGCTTTCCATGATTTTTCCAACGGTTGGAACGAGTTTGTAAAGGAAAGGCTCGTTGATGCCCAATTTTTGACCATGCATAGAGGCACGACGAAGAAGACGACGAAGGACATAACCACGACCTTCATTTCCTGGAAGAGCACCATCCCCAATCGCAAATGAAAGAGAACGGATATGGTCAGCGATGACCTTGAAGCTCATGTTGTCGCCATCTTGGTCATAAACCTTAGCAGACAATTTCTCCACTTCACGAATGATTGGCATGAAGAGGTCAGTTTCAAAGTTAGTCTTAGCCCCTTGGATAACCGCTACCAAACGCTCCAAACCAGCGCCCGTATCAATGTTCTTGTGTGGTAATTCCTTGTATTCGCTACGAGGAACAGCAGGGTCTGCGTTAAATTGTGACAAAACGATGTTCCAGATTTCGATATAACGGTCGTTTTCAATATCTTCTGCAAGTAAACGAATACCGATATTTTCTGGGTCAAAAGCTTCTCCACGGTCAAAGAAAATCTCTGTATCTGGTCCAGAAGGTCCCGCACCGATTTCCCAGAAGTTATCCTCGATTGGAATCAAATGACTTGGATCCACTCCCACTTCAATCCAGCGGTTGTATGAATCTTTATCAGCTGGATAGTAGGTCATATAAAGTTTTTCAGCTGGGAAGTCAAACCACTCAGGGCTTGTCAAAAGCTCATAAGCCCAAGTGATAGCTTCATCACGGAAGTAATCCCCGATAGAGAAGTTCCCCAACATTTCAAACATGGTATGGTGACGTGCAGTCTTCCCTACGTTCTCGATGTCGTTGGTACGGATAGCCTTTTGGGCATTGGTAATACGTGGATTTTCAGGGATAATGGTCCCGTCAAAGTATTTCTTAAGGGTTGCTACCCCAGAGTTGATCCACAAAAGAGTTGGGTCATTTACAGGAACCAAGCTCACTGATGGTTCTACAGAGTGACCTTTAGTCGCCCAGAAATCAAGCCACATTTGGCGTACTTGTGCACTAGATAGTTGTTTCATATTGTCTCCTTATTTACTTGTTTAATGTGATTGGCTTTCCAGCATTTCCACATAGTCAATCGCGACACAGAGGGAAATGACTAGGTCTGCATAAGCGTCCTCAAGGACCGTTACGGTATAGGTAGAGGTCAGATGGAAGAGTTCCTTCTTAATTTCCGCAATCAACTGATCGCGATCATCCAGCAATTTGAAATTCAAATCCCAGATATTGCCCTCGATTCGAAGCCCCAGATTATCAAACTCATATTTATCTCGCCAGAAGGTTAACTTCTTACGAATGACGAAATTTGAACCGTCCCTAAGCTGAATCTCAAAACGAGGAAGCAAGGTCAAGATTTCTTTACTGATCTGACTGACCTGTTCACCATTAGCATCATAGATGGTAAAAGTTTTAGGAATCTTAAAAAATGATCCCTCCACCTGATAGGCGATTTCTCCTCTGTCATCCTTGATAGCGAAGCGTTCGCCTCCAAGACGAAACTTTTGTTTGACAAGAAATGTTTTCATCAACACCTCCAAAAAATCAAAAGACAAGCTCATATCACGAAGGGCGAAAAACCGCGGTACCACCTTCATTCAATGAACTTGTCATTCTCTTATTCTTATTATGCAATTGTTAAATTGAGTAGCATGAGTTTCTAGCTTAGATGGCTCGCAGCACCGCCATTTCTCTGGACTAAGACAACTGAAAATCAATTCTCAACTTTCTTATTATAACGTTTTTTTAAGCTTGCGTCAACTGGAAATCATCTCCGTCGAATCAAACCAATTCCCTACATCTCCACTTACTTTTTCAAGATATATTTTTTCTTACTGCTACCACTCTTTTTATCCCAACTTTTATCCCACATTTTCGAATTGCTAAAAATAGCTACAAAAATATTTCCAAATATAAAGTTTCCTATCACCAAATATATAGACTCAGTTGTTAGGTATTGTCGATCCAAGCCATCCTTTAGATAGAATAGTATATATGTTTGGTTAACAATCATAAAGGCTGGCCAGAAACTTTTTTGAAAAAAGTAGACATTTTCATTATTTGTTACCGCTTTCTGTAAGGTTAAGCTTAGTATACTACTAGGCAAGCAAATAAGCAACTATCATAGAAAAACATACAGTTACAAAAATTGCCTTCTACATAAAAAACGAACCAGCTTGACTGATTCGTTTCGTGACTACTAACTCCTACTTCCGATACATTTTAAACTGTAGGAAGAGGTCGCTATATTTACCTGTCCATTTATGGTCAAATTTCTCATAAACTTCTAGGTGTTTCATGGTTTCAGCATCAGGATAGAAGGCCTTGTCTTCTTTTTTCTCCTCTGGGAGTAGTTCCTTAGCTGGTAGGTTTGGTGTTGAATAGCCGACATACTCCGCATTTTTAAGAGCATTTTCGGGTTTCAACATAAAGTTGATAAAGGCATAGGCTGCGTCTTGGTTTTTGACTGTTTTGGGAATGACCATATTGTCAAACCAAAGGTTGCTGGCCTCAGTTGGTACCACATAGCGGAGATTTTCATTTTTTTCTAGCATTTGGCTGGCTTCACCAGAGAAGGTCACACCGATAGCAGCGTTGTTCTGAATCATGTAGCCCTTCATCTCGTCCGCCACAATGGCCTTGATATTTGGAGTCAGTTTGTAGAGTTTGTCTACTGTCTCTTCCAACTGCTGAGTATTCTTGGAGTTGAGGCTGTAGCCAAGGGAGTTGAGCCCCAGTCCCAGCACCTCACGCGCCCCATCAAAGAGCATGATGGAGTTCTTATACTCTGGCTTCCAGAGGTCATCCCAATGCTCAGGCGCTTCATCTACCATAGTTTCATTGTAGATGATTCCCAGGGTTCCCCAGAAGTAAGGAATGGAGAATTTATTGCCTGGGTCAAAGGACTGGTTGAGGAACTCTGGTCCGATATTTTCAAGACCTTCAAGTTTTGAATAATCAAGCGGAACCAAGAGGTCTTCGTCCTTCATCTTGTTAATCATGTATTCACTTGGGATAGCAATATCATAGGTCGTTCCACCCTGCTTAATCTTGGTATACATGGCTTCGTTGGAATCAAAGGTCTCATACTGGACTTGGATGCCTGTTTCTTCTGTGAACTGAGTCAAGAGTTCTGGATCGATATAGTCTCCCCAGTTGTAGATAACCAATTTTTGACTATCTCGGCTATTGATTTTACTATCTAGATGCGTCGCAATTCCCCACAAGACCAGGATAATGGCTGCAATTCCTGCTAAAAATGAATAGAGTTTTTTCATGCTTGCTCCTCCTTCTCACGTGAGATAAAGTAATAACCAACAACTAGGATAATACTAAAGAGAAAGACGAGGGCAGACAGGGCATTGATTTCTAGCGAAATCCCCTTACGAGCACGAGAGTAAATCTCGACTGACAGCGTTGAAAAGCCATTTCCCGTTACGAAGAAGGTTACGGCAAAGTCATCCAGCGAATAGGTGAAGGCCATGAAATAACCTGCAATGATAGACGGAGTCAGGTAAGGAAGCATGATTTCCTTGAACATCTGAAATTGACTGGCTCCCAAGTCATAGGCCGCATGAATCATATCGCCGTTCATTTCCTTAAGACGTGGCAAGACCATCAAGACCACGATAGGAATGGAGAAGGCCACATGACTAGATAACACGGTCAAAAAGCCAAGTGAAAATTTGAGTTGGGTAAAAAGAATCAAGAAGCTGGCACCAATCATAACATCAGGCGCAACCATGAGGATATTATTGAGTGAAAGAAAGGCTTCTTGGTATTTCTTACGAGACTGGTAGATGTAAATAGCACCAAAAGTTCCGATAATGGTCGCAATCAAAGCTGACAGAAAGGCCAAGAAAAAGGTTTGGGTGAGGATCAACATAAGACGACCATCACCAAACATGGTTTTAAAATGGTTCAAGCTAAAGCCTGTAAAGCTATTCATGTCGTTGCCTGCATTAAAGGCGTAGCCAATCAAGTAAAAAATCGGCAGGTAGAGGACAAGAAAGACCAGTCCCAGATAAAGGTTGGCAAATTTTTTCATCGTTCTCTCCTTTCCTTGGTCACCCACATGGTAATGAACATGGTCAGGATGAGAATCACACCGATGGTAGAACCCATACCGTAGTTGTCATTGGTTAGGAAATTCTGTTCAATAGCCGTTCCCAGCGTAATAACACGGTTCCCACCAATCAAACGGGTCAGCATGAAGAGGCTCAAACTAGGGATAAAGACCGATTGGACCCCACTTCTCACACCATTCATCGACAGAGGGAAGATGACATGACGGAAGGTCTCCCACTTGGTCGCACCTAGGTCATAGCTGGCATTGATAAGATTGTTGTCCATATCGTCCAAGACATTGAAAATCGGCAAAATCATAAAGGGAAGCTCGATGTAGCTTGCAACAAAGATAAAGGAGAAATCCGTAAAGAGCAGCTGCTGTGAACCGATTCCGATAAATTCCAAAAATTGGTTAATAGAGCCATTTTGACCAAAAATTCCGATAAAGGCATATGCTTTAAGGAGCAAATTGATCCAAGTTGGCAGGATAATCAGCATGAGCCAGAGTTGACGGTGCTTGAGACGGGTCAAAAAGAGGGCTGTAGGATAGCTGATAAGCAAGGTCACAAAGGTCACAATTCCTGCATAGAGTACAGAGTTGAAGCTCATTTTGAGATAGGTCAAGTTTTGTGACGCAAAGTAAGATTTATAGTTTTCTAAACTAAACTGGCCTTCGATGTTGAAAAAGGATTGACCGAAAATCAAGACCAAGGGTGCCAGGACAAAGAGTGCAATCCAAAGCATGTAGGGCACTACAAAGAGTTTAGAGCTTGTTTTCTTCATCTCTTTCCTCCTCGATTGCATTGATCAGACCTGCTTCTTGCTCTTCGATTTCCACGTATTCTTCGATACGAGCATCGAACTCCTCCTCGGTTTCGTTGAGACGCATGATGTGGATGTCTTCTGGTTCAAAGTCCAGACCGATTTCCTCACCCACGATGGCCTTACGAGTCGAGTGGATCATCCATTCATTTCCAAGCTCGTCATAGGCGATAATCTCATAGTGCACCCCACGGAAAAGTTGAGTATCCACCTTAACTTGGAGCTTGCCTTCTTCAGGAAGGGTAATCCGCAAGTCCTCTGGACGAATAACAACCTCGACAGGCTCATTTGGCTTCATCCCACCATCGACCGCTTCAAAGCGTTTGCCGTTAAACTCAACCAAGTAGTCCTCAATCATGGTTCCTGGCAAGATATTTGACTCACCGATAAAGGTGGCAACAAAATGGTTAATCGGCTCATCGTAGATGTCCACAGGTGTTCCAGACTGGACAATCTCGCCATCATTCATGACGAAAATCCAGTCACTCATGGCAAGAGCTTCTTCCTGATCGTGAGTAACAAAGACAAAGGTAATGCCCAATCGTTGTTGCAGTTCACGCAGTTCGTACTGCATATCTGTTCTTAATTTCAAGTCCAGCGCTGACAAAGGCTCGTCCAACAAAACCACACGGGGTTGATTGATGATGGCACGGGCAATAGCCACACGCTGACGTTGTCCTCCAGAGAGTTTACGGATGGAACGTTTTTCATACCCTTCCAACTGAACCATCTTGAGAACTTCCGCTACGCGTTGCTCAATTTCTTTCTTGTCAATTTTACGCAAGCGAAGTGGAAAAGCAACATTTTCAAACACATTCATATGTGGGAACAAGGCATAGGATTGGAAGACCGTATGGACGTCTCGCTTGTTGGTTGGGATATCATTAATTCGGACACCGTCTAGCATGATATCTCCTGTCGTCGCATCCAGTAAACCTGCAATGATGTTTAGGATGGTTGATTTCCCTGAACCAGATGCGCCTAGAAGGGTGTAGAATTTCCCTTCTTCCAACTCAAAGTTGATGTCTTTGAGAACCTTGGTGTTGCTGTCTTCAAAAACTTTAGAGACGTTTTTGAATTCAATAATTGGTTTTTTCAATTGTCATTTATTCCTTCTTTTTCATAGATTAACAGATCAGGGCTCTGTCAGGCCACTACTACCTCGTGTAGGAGATTGAACTGCCTACATTCTTCTGCACTAACGATAGGCTTTCACCCCCTTTCCATGACATAGCAGCAGCTTTTCAAATACAGCTTCCTACTTGCTTTCACCTAAAATACGGACTTCTCTTTCAAGCGTGATACCTGAGTGTTCCTTGACTTTTTCGATAACAGACTCAATCAAGTCTTCGTAGTCTTTAGCCGTTCCACCTGCGACATTGATCATAAATCCTGCGTGCTTTTCTGACACTTCTACGCCACCAATACGATAGCCTTTCAAGCCAGCTTCTGAAATTAACTGACCTGCAAAATGCCCGACTGGACGCTTAAAGACCGAGCCACAAGATGGGTATTCCAAAGGTTGCTTGAGTTCACGGAGATGCGTCAAGCGGTCCATTTCCTGCTTGATAACCTGATGGGTTCCTGGGGCTAGGGCAAATTTAGCTGACAAGACAACTGCACCAGACTCCTGAATGGCTGAATGGCGGTAACCAAAAGCCAAATCTTTGGCAGACAGGGTCTCGATTTCTCCATCCTTGGTCAAGACCTTACAAGACTGCAAGATGTGGGCGATCTCGCCACCATAGGCACCCGCGTTCATAAAGACAGCACCACCAACGCTTCCTGGAATGCCACAAGCAAACTCAAAGCCAGTCAAACTATGACGAAGGGCAATGCGAGTTGTTTCAATCAAGTTAGCCCCTGCTTCAGCTTCGATGGTATAGCCATCAACGGACACATTATTGAGCTTGTCACACAAGATGACAAATCCACGAATCCCACCATCACGAACGATAATGTTGCTGGCATTTCCAAGAACCATCCAAGGGATATTTTCTTGATTAGCAAATTTGACAACGCGAGCCAACTCAAAACGATTTCGTGGAAAGACCAAATAATCGGCCTCTCCACCTACTTTTGTATAACTATAGCTATGCAAGGATTCCTTGAAACGGATATCAATTCCTTCTAAGATTTCAAGCATTTTTTCTCTTACAGACATGTTACTCTTCCTTTTACAAAATTCATTCCATTATACCATTTTTAAGACCATTTGACGACCAGAAAAAGACCTTGTTTGGTTTTTGCATATAAAAAGAGGTTTCCCCCTTTTTATGATTTTTTGCAAAAGGTTGCCTTTGTTACATAGACAACAAGAATAAGCTCTAGTGCTAGGACAACTTCCACCAAGACTGGATTGGTCAGCCAGCCAACTTGGGCAAGAGATGGTGCCAGGTCAAAGAGGGCATGTAGTCCATAGGCTGCTAGGAGATAAATCCATTTTTTCTGGCGAACAGCTTGGTAAACCCAAACAGTCAAGAGCAATTGGAAACCCAAGGCCAAAATCCGTTCAAAACCAAGCAAATAAATCTGCCAGACTGATAGCGACTGGATGGTTTTCAACATATTTTCAGACAGCAATTGCATAACCTGTGGATTCTGAGTTTGAACTGCTGAGAGAACAATGTAGAGATTAAGTAAACTAGCAAGGCCTAGAAAAATCAATTCCAAGCCACCATGTCCCAATCCATAGGCCAAGGCATCTGCTTTTTCCAAACTTCTCTTTTTCTCCAACCATTTAAAGAAAACAAGGCGAGCCGTTTCCTCAAAAAATGCTGCCATGGCTAGGCCATAGAGGATATAGACAAGCGGATGATCTTGCAAGAGGGCAATACTACTGTCTTTTTGAGGATGCAAAACTAAGATATGCACCAGTTTTTCCAAAATCTGTGAAGAGACAAAGAAGGCTACGGCCCCCAAGCCCAAAACAGCTAAATTAATCTTGTATTTCTTTTTGGCATACCAAATGCTCCCTATCAAGAAAGCCAGTAACAACACCATGGTAATGATAATATGAATGGTCATTTTCTTCTCCTATTCTGCCTTTTCAATATCTTTTCTCATCTCTTCAACATTGAACTTAGCAAACAAGTATTGACGGTCTTGAACTGGAAAACGTTGATCCAATTGGTCAACAGCTCCCACCTCGATTATACCTTCCTTGATGACAAAGTCCATGACATGTCCACCGAAAGTCAAATCATCTGAGATGAAGTGCAGATGGTAGCCTGCCACACTGACCCCATGGAAAATCTCTGGCGTCCAGAAACCAACGATGGTTCCCACCACATTGTCACGACTATATTCCGGTTGATGGGTTGCGACATCAGCAAACTTGGTATCTGGTGTCGACTTAGGAATCATGCGCACATGCATATGTGAAAATTCCCCCCGAATCTTGATAGAGCGGAAAAGATTTTCCCCGTCATAATAAGACTCTATTCGCTCTTCCAATTCCTTGTCTGTCATCTCAAAGCGCTGGCGGAAAATGACCTCTGCCTGATGCGGTACCACTGCTGCATAAGGAATAAGGGCATCTGGTGACACTTCTACAATTTCCGGTTGCTCTCCTGAGCCTTTGGCCTGATAAGCCTTTCCATCTAAGACAATCAATTCCCCATCAATGGAATCCAAGGTTCCCAAACCAAGGTCTCCATGCTCTAGCAATTCTCCTACTGTCATGGTCCCACCATAAAGGCCAGCCATCAAGGCTCCAAGGGTATTGTATTGAAATAATTTCACTGGTTCCTGCACGCTCTTAACCATTCTCTTTCTTATCTGTTATTATGTAAATCTTACTCCTAAGTATACCACATTTGTCCCTAGATGTGAACGAGAGAAACACCCTAGACATTGCCAAGAAGGAAAAAAAAGGGTACAATGTAACAAAATCAAGGGAGGTTTGGAATGAAGAAACAAAGCAAGTACCAAGAGGTCGTTTCCTATCTAAAAAATGGTATCGAGTCTGGACGCTTTCCGACGGGAAGCCGCCTGCCTTCTATCCGTCAACTGAGCCTTGACTTTCACTGTAGCAAGGATACCATTCAACGAGCCCTGCTGGAATTACGACACGAACAATACCTCTACGCCAAGCCCCAGAGTGGCTACTATGTCCTAGAACAAGGGCAACATCAGGATCTAGAAATCGAGGTTACCGACGAACACGCCAGCGCCTATGACGATTTCCGACTCTGTATCAATGAAACCTTGATTGGCCGGGAAAACTACCTCTTCAACTACTATGACAACCAAGAAGGTTTAGAAGACTTAAGACAATCCATTCACAAACTGCTCTTTGACCAAGCCCTTTACTGCAAGGCTGACCAACTGGTACTGACTTCTGGAACCCAACAAGCCCTTTTTATCCTCTCTCAAATTTCCTTTCCTAGCCAATCTAAGGAAATCTTGGTGGAACAGCCGACCTACCATCGGATGAATCGTCTCTTGATTGCTCAGAGCTTAGACTATCAAACGATTGAACGAGGCATTGATGGAATTGACTTGGAGGAGCTGGAAGGTCACTTCAAAACAGGAAAAATTAAGTTTTTCTACACCATTCCTCGTTTTCACTATCCTCTGGGGCATTCCTATTCTGAGCAGGACAAACGCGCTATTCTTGACTTAGCTGCCAAGTACGGTGTTTATATCGTAGAGGACGATTATCTGGGGGATTTGGACTCCAAGAAGGGCCAGACCTTCCACTATCTGGATACAGAAGAGCGCGTTATTTATATCAAGTCCTTCTCAACCAGCCTCTTTCCAGCCCTACGGATAACAGCACTCATCCTTCCAAATGCTATCAAAGAAGCTTTTGTGGCCTACAAAAATATACTAGACTACGACAGCAACCTCATCATGCAAAAGGCCCTGTCACTCTATATTGACAGTCAATTATTTGAGAAAAATCGTCTAGCTCGCTTGTCCAATCAGGAAACTTACCAAAAACAACTCGAGAAAAGTTTAACCAAAACACCTTGTCCCCTCCCTCACTTTCCGCTTCATGATGGTTTATTGCTAGACCTCAGACAGTATCCTAAAATCGCCAGTTTCAAGCACAGTCAACTGGGCTTAGACTTCTTTGAAGAGGCATACTTGGATGCCTGTCCTTATCAATTTGCCAAAGTGCCCTTAGAAAATCTGGAAAATGTTTTAGACTATTTAAAAGAGTCTGGGACAAAATAGTTCTCAGCCACAAAAAAGCTAGAGATTTCCAATTGCGGAACTCTAGCTTTTTAATTTATGTGACTTTCAGTCCCAAAATCTTTGCTAGCAAACCAATAGAATCAAGATTCTCAAGTTTGCTTTATCAGAGTAATGTTTTACTCTTCTTCCTTGCGTTTTTTAGCAAAGAGAAGTCCGCCTGTAACTGCTGCAAGTAATACAAGACCAAGGGAAGCGTTAGATTTCTCTGTCCCAGTATTTGGCAATTCTTTTGCTCCTGCTTTCTTAGTTGATGGGTTCACTACTGGAGTAATTGCTGGATCTTTAGTTGCTAATTTTGGTGCACTTTCATCCGATATCTTACCATCTTTGCTTGCTTTAGCAGTACCTGGGTCTGCTGTAATTTCTTGTTGAGTTAGTGCACTTGAATCTTTTACAGTTACTTTAACTGGAACTTCATCCTTAGAGCCATCTGGGTAAGTTACAACAACTACTGGTGTTTTGTCCCCTGGAGTTGTTGTATCTACTGGTTCCTTGAACTTAGCTGTTGTTCCTGAAGGAAGGTCTTTGAAGTTCGCAATTGAATCTTCTGCTTTTGGTGCGTCACCAACTTTAACAGTTTGTTCCTTGGCTTTTGGTTCGTTCTTATCCGCATCGCTACGTGGATCTTTTACAGTTACTTTAACTGGAACTTCATCCTTAGAGCCATCTGGGTAAGTTACAACAACTACTGGTGTTTTGTCCCCTGGAGTTGTTGTATCTACTGGTTCCTTAAACTTAGCGGTTGTTCCTGA
>NZ_VMND01000013.1:0-61084 GCF_013277555.1 Streptococcus sp. k-163
GGCTTATGGTATTACTTAAACGAATCAGGTTCAATGGCTACTGGTTGGGTTAAAGATAAAGGCTTATGGTATTACTTAAACGAATCAGGTTCAATGGCTACTGGTTGGGTTAAAGATAAAGGCTTATGGTATTACTTAAACGAATCAGGTTCAATGGCTACTGGTTGGGTTAAAGACAAAGGATCATGGTATTATCTTGATACTGCTGGAGCTATGAAGACAGGTTGGTTTACAGTTTCTGGTAAATGGTACTATACCTATAATTCAGGAGATTTATTAGTAAACACCACTACACCCGATGGCTATCGAGTCAATGCTAACGGTGAGTGGGTAGGATAGGTATCCATTAGCTAAATCTAATCATTCTGAACTAAAAAATCTTCTTACATATGTAGGAAGATTTTTTAGATTCTCAAAACTAGTTTAAAAGACTACGCTATTTAAACCAATTTTGAGAATGGATATATAAGGATATTCAGAAATCTAGTTGGTCAACTTTTGTATTTTGAATATACCTTAGATGGTGACGATGTCTTGGTATATCTGATACTCACTTACATATTCTAACTTATTTTAACTAAGATAAAACTGTAGTGGTGAATTTGCTACAAATAGTGTAGAGGCGTTATTTGAAAAATATACAAAAAAGGAACTCCAATTTACATTTGAGTTCCTCTTACTTTTAATTGTCCGAATCAATATTCTTATTTCAAAAAAAGGTAGTGATTCGGCTGATTTTTATTGCAATGTAGTGAAATTTGAAATTTCAAGAATCGCTTTAAATCAAGGTTTCTACCGTATATTGACGTGTAGTGAATCCCTATTTCACTTCTGTAAAACTAAATAAGGGAAACTTTTGATATTCTGGTTCGATTTTTGCTTATTTTTTATGAAAGTTTACCTTATTTTGATGAAATTGATTAAAATTAGTTGAAATTTTATGTTTTGAAAACTTATGAAAACGTTGATTTTAAAGCACTTTGAAATTAGATGAAATAAGTGGTGCCCCAACCAGGTCTTAAGAAAGCTCGTAAAGCTTCACAATTTAGTAAACGTTAATTCGAAAGAATTACTATATTTACAAAGAGCACCTTTCGGGGTGTTCTTTTTTATACTTTCTTACTTAATTAGATCTCTATCTGGTATTTTTTAATTGAGGATAAAGTAGAAACTTATCTAAATAGATTTTTCAGAAAATTTTCTAAAAAAACATAATTTGTTTGACATTCGTTTGAAAATTCTGTAAAATAAGTTATTATATTTTTAAGGAGAATATGTATGGAAAAACAGAAAACATTTTTTGGACACCCTATGGGCTTGTCCACCCTCTTCTTTACAGAGATGTGGGAACGCTTTTCTTACTATGGGATGCGAGCTATCCTACTTTACTATATGTACTATAGTGTGCAAGATGGTGGGTTGGGGATGGATAAGACTACGGCTGCATCGGTTATGGCTATTTATGGCTCGCTGGTATTTTTGTCCTCGGTTATTGGTGGTTTTGTCAGTGACCGTATTTTAGGAAGCCGTAAGACTGTCTTTTACGGTGGGATTCTGATTATGCTAGGACATATCGCTTTGGCAACACCTTTTGGACAAGTGGCTCTCTATCTTTCTATTGCCTTGATTATCTTTGGAACTGGATTTTTAAAACCCAATATCTCAGATATGGTTGGGGGAATTTATGAGAAAGAGGATGATAGACGGGATGCAGGTTTTAGTATCTTTGTCTTTGGGATTAACTTAGGTGCCTTTGTTGCCCCTTATCTAGTGGGTTATCTAGGTCAGGAAGTCAATTTCCATTTAGGTTTCTCATTAGCTGCCATTGGGATGTTCTTTGGTCTGGTGAAGTATGTTTTGGATGGGAAGAAATACCTGCCTGAATCAAGCCTTTACCCCACTGATCCACTTTCACAGAAGGAGCAGCAGAGCTTGATTAAACGTTTGCTGATTGCACTTGTCGTAGTTATTCTCGTGGTTATAGGTTTAGTCTTTACTCACCAGTTTAATGTGGATATGATTGTTAATATCTTTACAGTGATTGCTGTAATTATTCCAATCTACTATTTCTTCAAGATTTTATCTAGTCAGAAAATAACTGCCACTGAGAGATCCCGAGTATTTGCCTACATTCCTCTATTTATCGCTGGAGTACTCTTCTGGTCTATTGAGGAACAGGGTTCTGTTGTTCTCGCTCTATTTGCGGATGATCAAACTCGACTTTACTTTAATGTATTTGGGAATCAAATTCATTTCCCATCTAGCTTTTTCCAAAGTATTAATCCCCTTTTCATTATGATTTATGTGCCGATTTTTGCATGGTTGTGGGGGAAAATGGGTAAAAAGCAACCATCCTCTTCTAAGAAATTTGCTTATGGTTTATTTGCGGCAGGTTTATCCTTCTTGTGGATGATGTTACCAGGGATGCTCTTTGGGACAGATGTTAAGGTCAGTCCTTTCTGGTTGATTATGAGTTGGGCTATTGTAATTGTGGGTGAAATGCTGATTTCGCCGATTGGTCTATCAGTCACTAATAAGCTAGCACCAAAATCCTTCCAAGCACAAATGATGTCTATCTGGTTCTTGAGTAATGCTGCTGCCCAAGCTATCAATGCTCAAATTGTAAAATTTTATACAAGCGAGACCGAAGTTGCTTACTATGGAATTGTTGGAGGAATTACGATTGTATTCAGTATTATCTTACTCTTCTACGTTCCGCGTATTGAAAAACTAATGTCTGGTATCAAATAGAGAAAAACTGGAATTTCTGTAGGGATTCTAAAAGTTAAATCAATTATTTATTCATGGGATTTAGTTCTGTATTGTACAGGGCTGAGTCCTTTTAGTTTGATTAATGCTCTTCGAAAATCTCTTCAAACCATGTCAGCTTCATCTACAACCTCAAAACCATGTTTTGAGCAACCTGCGACTAGCTTCCTAGTTTGCATTTTGATTTTCATTGAGTATAAAATTCAGGATGTTTCTGATTTTTCTAATAGACACTTGTCTACTTTTTATTATGCGACTATTAGTCAGTCTCGCTCCGTTAGGTGCGAGACAAAAAAACCACCCGCTATGCGGGTGCGCGTCGAAGGTTATACCCCAAAAAAACTTCGAACGCGATACAATAAAGGTGTTCAAGCCAATTGTAAAACGAAAGGAGAAAAATATGGCACAAAAGGCTCATAGTTTATCGCACATAAAGTGGGACTATTCTATCACATTGTGTTCACCCTAAGTATAGACGAAAAGTTATCTATAATCAATATAGAAGTAGTTTAGGTGAAATATTTCATCGCTTGTGTGCTTATAAAGGAGTTGAAATTATCGAGGGTCACTTAATGCCAGACCATGTACATATGTTAGTAAGTATTCCACCAAGGATAAGTGTTTCGAGTTTCATGGGTTATTTAAAAGGAAAAAGTGCACTCATGATGTTTGATAAACACGCCAATCTCAAGTACAAGTTTGGGAATCGGTATTTTTGGGCGGAAGGTTATTATATGAGTACGGTGGGACTCAATGAAGCTACAATTAAGAAATATATTCAAGATTAAAGAAATTATCCAGTGGATGATTTCTTCACGAGTATGAAAATTTGAGAACGAGGTAAAGCATGATATAGCACTAGATAAATTGAGTGTAAAAGAATATGAGGGTCCCTTTAGGGATAGTGGTAAGTAATACTAAAGCCTCTTTAAGAGGCAAGTGACGAGTCAAGAGCAATAAGGCTTGAACAACGTGAAAGCCAGCGTCTTCAGGCGCTGGCTGGTAATTTGGGATTATAGCCCTGGGACAAACCACCCGTTTGACGGGTGATCATGATTGTTGGAAAGATTTACTTCATTTTCTCTTGAAATTGAGTTTTTTACCAGGCTTGTCTTCTTTTTATGCTATAAAGCTTATTTTTCTAAGTAATTACAAACATTATTAATTTGTTCATGAATTTTTGTACCAAATTTTTCTTCAAAAAATGCACTTCCTATTGTAAAAGCCCAAGGATTTGCTTCAATGACTTCATCCAAACGTTCATAGCTATCAATACTTCCAGCCAAACAAACGGGTGCTTGGACAGCTTGAATAAAAGTATTGTTCAGCTCAATGGGATCCCCTGTATAACGATAACCTAGCAGGTCAAATCCATAAACTCCTTTTGCTAGATATTCTTTTGCTTGAGAAATCATATGCTCGATAGAACCGTCTAGGATAGATGGACGATCCGTAATTTGTCCAACAAATGGCATATACTTTATGTTGTTTTCTTTACAAAATTGGTTTATTGAATCAAAGAAGACAGTCCCCATTAAAATATCGCACCCACATTCTTTAGCTATTCGTGCACCTTGGAGTCCACTTTCTTCGTCATATTCAACAACTTCAAGAAAAGTAGTCTTACCACAAGATTTCATTTTTGAGAATAACGATTTCATTTCAGAAATAGGAAGTGGTTTTTCTTTAAAACCCCAATACTCAGCGTTAGAGTGTTTACATGATTCGAAAATTTCACTAGCATTTTCAACTGTGTGATCATTGTGCGTCAGCATAACGATTAATTTAGGTGTGTTGTTCATAATAGTTCCTTTTACCTTGAATTTAAGTCATTTTTTCATGATATCGGAAGATTTAGATTATTGTTTAATCATTTCTGTAGGTATGAGATCGGGATCATACATGACTTTTGAATGATTTTTCAAAACAAGTTCTTTTTCTAATGTTTGTTCAGTTACTCTATCAAGCTTTTCACGATAAATCATGGAGTGACGATAATAATGTTCCCCCTCTTTTTTGAAATGATGATTTTCTTCGACAATTTGATAAATGAATGGGAACTGGGCTTCACTTCGTAATTCTCCGAAGAGTATTTCATTCTCAACCCATGTTCGTAATTGAATGATTTGGTTAGTTGAATTTTTAAAACGGTAATCTTGATGATTGTATTGGACAGATGTTCCGTTTGCAAATGGTTTTCGCTTTCCTTTATCTGGATCTAGTGCATCTGAATGTGCATGAAATTCCGTGATTTCCATGGGACTATGAACAATTAAAAGATGGAGTAGATTAGCTAGGTTGCAGAGTCCGCCTCCGATACCGGGTTCCACTTTGCCGTTAATAATGACTCGTCCTTCTAAGTATCCTTTTCTTTTTGTTGTATTTCCAATTAAACTCCAAAAAGAGAATTCTTCTCCAGGGTAAATCATAATATGGTTCAAAGATTGGGCTGCAATATGAATGTTAGTTGCTTTGCCTTTCTGGAGATTGATATCAATACCAGGACCGCGCTTGATCAACTGAGTAGAGTATGATGAAACCACGTTAGGTAGGAGTTTTTCTTGACGAACTTTTGAGAATTTCTTTCCTTCTTTAAAATTTTGGATATGTCGTTTGAGATTTTCTTTTTTTAAAGAGATTTTATATGTGGTAGGACTAATTTCACAAAATAATAGGTCCTTATTCCAAAAAACCATGCTCTTTCTCCTTCTTTATCACATCTAAATGCTTATTTTTTTGTCTGAAAAATGGGTAAGTAGATAGTATTAGTTTTTCAACCCATCGTTTTTTGCCAATCCCGCCTTCTTTAGGATCATATAAAAAATCAACCAATATAGTGGGAATATTTGCTCGACTAGCTCCCAGAATGTCTGTGAAAAGTTGATCTCCAATCATCACAGTTTCAAAAGGTTTTAACTGCATCATGTCAAGAGCTTTTTGAAAATTCTTAGGATTTGGTTTTTCTGCAAGAGGAATAAAAGGAACGGATAGATGTTTATTAAATTCTGTTATTCTTTCCTCGTCATTATTTGATAAAAGAAAAATTTGGAAACCAAGGACTTTGAGATTTTGAAATAGTTCAATAACTTGTTCTGTGGCAGGAGTACCATGCATCACAAGAGTCTGATCGATATCAAAAATTAAACCCTTAAAACCAATTTGATATAAGCTTTGATAAGGGATATCAAAAACATTTTTTGCTCGTGCTGCCGGCATGAATGGGAACATTTGGTGTAAAGCCTTTCATTGAATATATATCAATAATTCTAGCACATATATAGAACAAGGTCAACAGTGCTATTATATGTTTAGGTTTTGATAGCTGATGAAAGTGAAGTGTAGGCATAGGTGTATCTAAAAAAATATGATAATTATGAAGGGGGATTTTGAACATCATTTAGTTTTAAGAGTATTTATTAGGTTTTAAGTCCGAATGTAATTGAAGACTAGCACCCTACATTTATTGAGCTTGAAAACTGTTAGATGAGGGTGATGTATTAGAAACAGCTATATGAAACAGATTTTTTTGACTAGCAGTTTTATCAATTACAATTTACAATACTGCATTCTTCATTATATGGAATGGCTATTTAAGTCAAAGTTAATTAAAAATCTCACTATTCATTAGGCTAAAGGAGACCTAATCAAAGTGAGATTGTGAAATTATAGTAGGTTTTGTATCGCCTCTTCAATCTGTTTTGGGTCTGTTTTTGAAGAGAAGCGCTCAAAGACCTGCCCATCACGACCGATGAGAAATTTAGCGAAATTCCATTCGATTCGTTTTCCTAGTGGGCCAGATTTCTGGTCTTTTAACCAGACATAGAGGGGATCTGCCTCCTTGCCGTTGACCTTGATCTTGGCAAAGCGTGGGAAGGTGGTTTGATAGTTTAGGCTACAGAAGTTGCTGATTTCCTCTACGCTACCGGGTGCTTGTCCCATAAACTGATTGCAAGGGAAGTCTAAAATCTCAAAACCTTGTTCTTGATAGCGATCATAGAGTTCTTGAAGTCCTTGGTACTGGGGCGTTAAACCACATCCGGTAGCAGTGTTGACAACCAAGAGAACTTTCCCACGATAGGCATCTAGTGGAGTTTCTTGATTGTCTTGGTTCAAAACTGAAAAATCGTATAGTGAAGTCATTGATTGCTTTTCTCCTTCTGTGTGATCTTGTTAGGAGTTTTTTCCTCCTGTAGTGATAGAAATCCGTAGGTCATGGTTCCAAAAATGCTACCGATAATCAGGCCATACATCAGCAAAGGAACACTTTTATCGACTTGCATGAGCAACTTCCCAAAATCTGAAAAGGACATCTGCTGAACGAAGACTTTATGAAAGATGAGTAAGGTAAAGAGACCAATCTGAATATCGATAAACACAACCCAGCTTCGAAATTTGATTTGGGCTTTGCTGTAGGTTTTGAGGATGATTTCTGACTTGTCATCTTTTTCCAGATGGAGTTCTTTGACGGCTCTTTGAGTTTTTAAAGTAATGAAAAAAATGAGTCCAGAGTAAACGTAGGGCATAGCATAGCGAACGGCTTCTATGAAGCGTCCAAATAACAGATAAAACAAGAAGAGAATGAAGGAAGAATAAACGATTTGGACCATGGAACGGGCACAAGCCTTGTGGATAATCTCTTGTCGGCATTCATCAAAAGGGCCCTGAATGTGAAAGAGATTTCGAAGTAGGCGAGTGGTGAAGTCTTCTTTTTTCATGCTAGTAACCTCCTAAATGAGCGGTTTTACTGATTTTCTTTTACGAATTGATAGAGATAATAAAGATAAGTGATAGAAGAAAGGCTAGCGATAGTCAGCAGTAAATAATATTTCCAACCGCTTGAGATGAGCATCAGTTGTGGAAAAGATAGAATTATAAAGTATAGTGCTAAGTTAAGTGTGCGCGTTTTTGGGGAGTCAATCTTTAGATAAGTCAGTCCTTTGTTAAGTGCTAGAATAAAGACTAGCACGAGGAATGTCTCGTCGATTGGCAAGTTCCCTGAAACGATGATGAAGATGAGCAGTGAACTGAACAAAATATGATAGGTAAGTAAAGTTACTAGTGATTTCATAGGGCACCTCCTAATACTCATCCTGATTTTTCTTGGCTTTTGCAATGCGACGGGAGATGAGGAACTGTATGCTTGCCCCGAAGAAGATAGAACCGAGAATGCTTGATACACCATTTCTTATAGTGAGAAGAGACTGAAAATAGTCCTGACCTTCACCTATGAGTATATCGAGAAGAGGAGTTATAAAAAATATCCATAGACCAAAGAACAAACCTGCTTTCAGACCTGGGTAATGTAGTTGCTTGCTTTCTTTCTCACTCAGCATATCTGGATCAATAGCTGTAATCCCTGTTTTTTTGGTTTGGGAGAGCACATAGAAAGCAGAAATCATCGAAATGCCGAATACCACAATAGGATAGCCGATAGCGACAATTTGCGGGTATTTATAAGCGAGGACAAAGGGGATGAGATTTCCAAATGTCATCAGATAAAAGAGGATGATAAAAACTTGATTGCCGATACGATCAGCCTCGCGTCGTTTGTGTTCATCAAGTGGTCCTGAAATGCCATAAATGCGTTTGATAAATTTTTCAGTGAAGGCTTCTTTTTTCATGAGTTGGCTCCTTTTTTAAAAATTATCCTCCCAAAAGAGACTGTTGAGGTCAGTTTGGAGGCTACGAGCGAGATTGAGACAGAGTTCCAGGGTTGGATTGTACTTGTCGTTTTCAATCATATTGATGGTTTGTCTCGAGACACCGATATCCTTGGCGAGCTCGAGCTGGGAAATGCCTAGTTCCTTGCGAAATTCTTTCACACGATTCATCTATTCTCCTTTCTGGTTTGTGTCGCATATATTTGACTATATTATATTCTTCTGTGAAGTAGATGTCAAGCATATTTGACATATTTCTTAAAGAAATTCTTACTTGTTTGTGGCCTATTTGTCTGACTAGTGCAAGCTGGTCGGATTTGTGGTAAAATAGATAAGATATGACAAAAGAATTTCATCATGTAACGGTCTTACTCCACGAAACGATTGATATGCTCGACGTAAAGCCTGACGGTATCTACGTTGATGCGACTTTAGGTGGAGCAGGCCACAGCGAATATTTATTAAGTAAATTAAGTGAAAAAGGCCATCTCTATGCCTTTGACCAGGACCAGAATGCCATTGACAACGCGCAAAAACGTTTGGCACCCTATATCGAAAAAGGGATGGTAACCTTTATCAAGGACAATTTCCGTCATTTACAGGCCCGTTTGCGCGAAGCTGGTGTTCAGGAAATTGATGGAATTTGTTATGACTTGGGAGTGTCTAGTCCTCAGCTGGACCAGCGTGAGCGTGGTTTTTCTTATAAAAAGGATGCGCCACTGGACATGCGCATGAATCAGGATGCTAGTCTGACAGCTTATGAAGTGGTGAACCACTATGACTATCATGACTTGGTTCGTATTTTCTTTAAGTATGGCGAGGATAAATTCTCTAAACAGATTGCGCGTAAGATTGAACAAGCGCGTGAAATAAAGCCAATCGAGACAACGACTGAATTGGCAGACATTATCAAGTCGGCCAAACCTGCCAAGGAACTCAAGAAGAAGGGGCATCCTGCCAAGCAGATTTTCCAGGCTATTCGAATTGAAGTCAATGATGAACTGGGAGCAGCAGATGAATCTATCCAGCAGGCTATGGAGATGTTGGCTATAGATGCTAGAATCTCAGTGATTACCTTCCATTCGCTAGAAGACCGCTTGACCAAGCAATTGTTCAAGGAAGCTTCAACAGTTGAAGTTCCCAAAGGCTTGCCTTTCATCCCGGATGATCTCAAGCCCAAGATGGAATTGGTATCCCGTAAGCCAATCTTGCCAAGTGCAGAAGAATTAGAAGCCAATAACCGCTCGCACTCAGCCAAGTTGCGCGTGGCAAGAAAAATTCACAAGTAAGAGGAAAAAATGGTAGATAAGAAAGAAACAACCAGTCAATTCTTGCAGAGTCGTATAAAAAAATTCTCCCGTGTGGAGAAGGCTTTTTATCTCTCCATTGCGTTTACAGCTCTCGTTTTGGCATTGAGTATTATCTTTATGCAGACTCGACTCCTACAAGTACAAAATGATTTGACAAAAATCAATGCGCAGATAGAGGAGAAGAAGACAGAATTGGATGATGCCAAACAAGAGGTAAATGAATTGTTGAGGGCAGAACGCTTGAAAGAAATCGCAAATTCTAAGGACTTAAAATTGAATAACGAGAATATTCGATCAGCGGAGTAAGATATGAAGTGGACAAAAAGAATAACCCGATTTGCGATTAGAAACCGTAAATCTCCAGCAGAAAACCGTAAAATAGTGGGGAAGTACATCAGCTTGTTAGCTGTCGTACTTTTCGCTGTCTTTTTGGTCAATTTTGCTGTTATTATCGGAAGTGGTAGTAAATTTGGAACAGATCTAGTAAAAGAGGCTAAGAAAGTTCACCAAATAACTCGTACAGTCCCTGCCAAACGTGGGACTATTTATGATCGAAATGGAGTCCCGATTGCTGAGGACGCAACCTCCTATAATGTCTATGCTGTTATTGATAAAAAATACAAATCAGCAACGGGTAAAATTCTTTATGTAGAAGATGCCCAGTTTAATAAGGTAGCAGAGGTCTTCCATAAGTATTTGGATATGGACGAGTCTTATGTTAAAGAACAATTGTCTCAACCGAATCTGACTCAAGTTTCCTTTGGTGCCAAAGGAAATGGGATTACCTATGCCAATATGATAGCTATTAAAAAGGATTTGAAAGACGCTAGTGTTGAAGGAATTGACTTTACAACTAGCCCTAACAGAAGCTATCCAAATGGACAATTCGCTTCTAGTTTTATTGGTTTAGCTCAGCTCCATGAAAATGAAGATGGGAGCAAGAGTTTGCTGGGAACTTCTGGGATGGAGAGTTCCTTGAACAGTATTCTCGCAGGGAAAGATGGCATTATTACTTATGAAAAGGATCGTCTAGGTAATGTTGTACCCGGAACGGAACAAGTTTCCCAACAAACGGTAGATGGCAAGGATGTTTATACAACGATTTCCAGCACCCTTCAGTCTTTCATGGAGACACAGATGAATGTCTTTCAAGAAAAAGTAAAAGGCAAGTATATGACAGCAACCTTGGTTAGTGCTAAAACGGGAGAAATTCTTGCAACAACGCAGAGACCAACCTTCGACGCTGATACTAAGGAAGGGTTGACTAAGGACTTTATTTGGCGTGATATCCTCTATCAAAGTAACTATGAGCCAGGGTCAACCATGAAGGTCATGACACTCGCGGCTGCTATTGACAATAACACTTTCTCAGGAGGAGAAGTCTTCAATAGTAGTGAGTTAAAAGTGGCAGATGCTACTATCCGAGATTGGGACGTCAATGAAGGATTAACTGGCGGAGGAATGATGACCTTTTCTCAAGGGTTTGCGCACTCAAGTAACGTTGGGATGACGCTTCTGGAGCAAAAGATGGGAGATGCTACCTGGCTGGATTATCTAAGTCGCTTTAAATTTGGTGTTCCGACTCGTTTTGGTTTGACGGATGAATATGCAGGCCAACTTCCTGCTGACAATATTGTCAATATTGCCCAGAGTTCATTTGGACAAGGGATTTCAGTGACCCAAACCCAAATGCTACGTGCTTTTACAGCGATCGCTAATGATGGAATTATGTTAGAGCCTAAATTTATTAGTGCAATTTATGATTCCAATAATCAATCTGTTCGTAAGTCTCAAAAAGAAGTTGTGGGGAATCCTGTTTCTAAAGATGCGGCAAGTTTAACTCGAACTCATATGGTGTTAGTAGGAACTGATCCTGTTTATGGAACTATGCATAACCACAGTACAGGCAAGCCAACTGTAACTGTTCCTGGTCAAAATGTGGCTCTCAAGTCCGGTACAGCCCAGATTGCGGATGAGAAAAATGGAGGATATTTGATTGGTTCTACCAATTATATTTTTTCGGCTGTATCGATGAATCCGGCTGAAAATCCTGATTTTATCTTGTATGTAACAGTTCAACAACCTGAGCATTATTCAGGGATCCAGTTGGGAGAATTCGCCAATCCTATCTTGGAAAGGGCAGTGGCCATGAAAGATTCCCTTAATCTTCAATCAACAGCCAAAGCCTTAGATCAAATAAGTAGTCAGACTTCTTATGCTATGCCTAGTATCAAGGACATATCCCCTGGAGATTTAGCAGAAGAACTACGTCGCAATATTGTGCAACCAATCGTTGTGGGAACAGGAACAAAGATTAAAGAATCATCTGTAGAAGAAGGGACCAATCTTGCACCTAACCAGCAAGTTCTCCTCTTATCTGATAAAGCAGAGGAAGTTCCAGATATGTATGGTTGGACAAAAGCAACCGCAGAAGCTTTTTCTAAGTGGTTAAATATAGAACTTGAATTTGAAGGTTCGGGCTCCACTGTGCAGAAGCAAGATGTTCGTGCTAATACAGCCATCAAGGACATTAAAAAAATTACATTAACTTTAGGAGACTAATATGTTTATTTCCATCAGTGCTGGAATTGTGACATTTTTACTAACTTTAGTAGGAATTCCAGCTTTTATCCAATTTTATAGAAAGGCGCAAATTACAGGCCAGCAGATGCATGAGGATGTCAAACAACACCAAGCAAAAGCTGGCACGCCCACAATGGGGGGACTTGTTTTCCTCATTGCTGCAGTTGTGGTGAGTTTTCTTGTTGCTATTTTTTCAAAACAATTGACCAATAATGTGGGAATGATTTTGTTCATCTTGGTCTTGTATGGCTTGGTTGGATTTTTAGATGACTTTCTCAAAGTCTTTCGCAAAATCAATGAGGGGCTAAATCCCAAGCAAAAATTGGCTCTTCAGCTTTTAGGTGGAGTTATCTTTTATCTTTTCTATGAGCGTGGGGGTGATATCCTGTCTGTATTTGGTTATCCAGTTCATTTGGGATTTTTCTATATTTTCTTTGCTCTTTTCTGGCTAGTCGGTTTTTCAAATGCAGTAAACTTGACAGACGGAATTGATGGTTTAGCTAGTATTTCCGTTGTGATTAGCTTGTCTGCCTATGGAGTTATTGCATATGTGCAAGGTCAGATGGATATTCTTCTAGTGATTCTTGCCATGATTGGTGGTTTGCTTGGTTTCTTCGTCTTTAACCATAAGCCTGCCAAGGTCTTTATGGGAGATGTGGGAAGTTTGGCCCTAGGTGGAATGCTGGCAGCCATCTCTATGGCCCTCCACCAAGAATGGACTCTCTTGATTATTGGAATTGTTTATGTCTTTGAAACAACTTCGGTCATGATGCAAGTCAGTTATTTCAAAATGACTGGTGGCAAACGTATTTTCCGTATGACGCCTGTGCATCACCATTTTGAACTTGGAGGATTGTCTGGTAAAGGAAACCCTTGGAGCGAGTGGAAGGTTGACTTCTTCTTTTGGGGAGTAGGACTTCTAGCAAGTCTCCTGACCCTAGCAATTTTATATTTGATGTAAGAATAGCACCCTGATATTTCAGGGTGTTTTTGCTTTTAAAAAAAATATTGGTCAATTAAAGTCAAATCACTTGACCTTTTCTGACCAATGTAGTATATTATGAACGTAAGGTAAATGAAAGCCTTACTAGAACACTTATTTAAAGTAAAGTAGAAAGAGGTGTGTCTATGTTTAATCTAGAAATCTTCAGAAGTAAAGATAGTCTACTCCTGCTTGAAAAAGAAAAACCAGAAATAGTACCTAGAGTAGCGATTTAGCTAGTCTAAATTTTTTAAAACAAAGGTCAAAGATAGTCAATATCAGTAATAATAACGAAGTAAATAAAATGAGGTAAAGAATATGAACAACAACTTTAATAATTTTAACAACATGGATGATTTATTTAACCAATTGATGGGTGGTATGCGAGGATACAGTTCTGAAAATCGCCGTTACTTGATTAATGGACGTGAAGTCACACCTGAGGAATTTGCTCATTATCGTGCGACTGGTCAATTGCCAGGAAATGCAGAAGTTGATGGACAAATGCCACAACATACGTCAGGTATGAAACAAGATGGTGTCCTTGCTAAACTGGGTCGAAACTTGACAGCAGAAGCGCGTGAGGGCAAGTTGGATCCTGTTATCGGACGAAACAAGGAAATTCAAGAAACATCTGAAATCCTTTCACGTCGTACTAAGAACAATCCTGTTTTGGTCGGAGATGCAGGTGTTGGTAAGACAGCAGTTGTCGAAGGTCTAGCACAAGCCATTGTGAACGGAGATGTTCCAGCTGCTATTAAGAACAAGGAAATTATTTCCATTGATATCTCTGGTCTTGAGGCTGGTACTCAATACCGTGGTAGTTTTGAAGAAAACGTTCAAAACCTAGTTAATGAGGTCAAAGAAGCAGGGAATATTATTCTCTTCTTTGATGAAATTCACCAAATCCTCGGTGCTGGATCTACTGGAGGTGACAGTGGTTCTAAAGGGCTTGCGGACATTCTCAAGCCAGCCCTCTCTCGTGGAGAATTGACAGTGATTGGAGCAACGACTCAAGACGAATATCGTAACACCATCTTGAAGAATGCAGCTCTTGCTCGTCGTTTCAACGAAGTCAAGGTCAATGCTCCTTCAGCAGAGGATACCTTTAAAATTCTTCAAGGAATTCGTGACCTCTATCAGCAACACCATAATGTTATCCTGCCAGACGAGGTTTTGAAAGCGGCAGTGGATTATTCTATCCAATACATTCCTCAACGTAGCTTGCCAGATAAGGCTATCGACCTTGTCGATGTAACGGCAGCTCACTTGGCAGCACAACATCCTGTAACAGATGTGCATGCTGTTGAACGTGAAATTGAAGCGGAAAAAGACAAGCAAGAAAAAGCAGTTGAGGCAGAAGATTTTGAAGCAGCTCTCAACTATAAAACACATATTGCAGAATTGGAAAAGAAAATCGAAAACCACACAGAAGATATGAAGGTGACTGCAAGTGTCAACGATGTGGCTGAATCTGTAGAACGAATGACGGGTATTCCAGTTTCACAAATGGGAGCATCAGATATCGAACGTTTGAAAGATATGGGTCATCGTTTGCAGACGAAAGTTATTGGTCAAGATAAGGCCGTTGAAGCAGTAGCAAAAGCTATCCGTCGTAACCGTGCTGGTTTTGATGAAGGTAATCGTCCAATCGGTAGCTTCCTCTTTGTAGGTCCTACTGGTGTTGGTAAGACTGAGTTGGCTAAACAATTGGCTCTAGATATGTTCGGAACGAAAGATGCTATCATACGTTTGGACATGTCAGAATACAGCGACCGCACAGCCGTATCTAAATTGATTGGTACAACTGCAGGTTATGTTGGTTACGATGACAACAACAATACCTTGACAGAACGCGTCCGTCGCAATCCATACTCAATCGTCCTTCTCGACGAAATTGAAAAGGCTGACCCTCAAGTCATCACCCTTCTCCTTCAAGTTTTGGATGATGGTCGTTTGACAGATGGTCAAGGTAACACTGTTAACTTCAAGAATACGGTGATTATCGCAACTTCAAATGCAGGCTTTGGTTACGAAGCTAACTTGACAGAAGATGCTGATAAACCAGAATTGATGGATCGTTTGAAACCTTACTTCCGTCCAGAATTCCTTAACCGTTTCAATGCTGTCATCGAATTCTCACACTTGAGCAAAGAAGATCTTTCTAAGATTGTAGACCTTATGTTGGTTGAAGTTAACAAGACGCTTTCTAAGAAAGACATTGACTTGGCAGTGAGCGAAGCTGCTAAAGAATACATGACTGAGGAAGGCTACGATGAAGTCATGGGTGTTCGTCCACTCCGTCGTGTGGTTGAACAACAAATCCGTGACAAAGTCACAGACTTCCACTTGGATAACCTTGATGCTAAACACCTAGAAGCAGATATGGAAGATGGTGTTTTGGTCATTCGTGAGAAAGCCTAACTCAACATTTTGAGCATAAAAAAGAAGGAGCCAGCTGAAAAAACTGGTTCCTTTTTTACGTTTAAATCACATGACGTTCAAAGGCATCATCTGAAATCCCTTGTTCAAGGATGAGTTTAGCCCATTCTTTAGCAGAGAAGAGGCTGTGGTCCTTATAGTTTCCGCAAGATTCGATGGTTGTTCCAGGGACATCTTCCCAAGTAGTGGTTTCAGCGATTTCCTTGAGCGAATCCTTGATAACAGCCGCAATTTCAGCACTGGTATGACGTCCCCACATAATCATGTGGAAGCCTGTACGGCAACCAAATGGTGAACAGTCAATCATACCGTCAATGCGGGTACGGATAAGTTTTGCCAAGAGGTGCTCGATAGTGTGAAGTCCAGCAGTAGGGATTGAGTCTTCGTTTGGTTGCACCAAGCGAATATCAAAGTTGGAGATAACGTCTCCCTTTGGCCCGGTTTCTTCCCCAATCAAGCGAACATAGGGTGCTTTAACAATAGTGTGGTCAAGTTCAAAACTTTCAACAATAACTTCTTTTGACATGGTATATCCTTTCAGTTTTCTTTTTTTATTATATCATAAAGCTGGCTCCTGAGACAGAGAGAAAACCTCTCCGAGGCTGGAGAGGTTGAAATCGTTACTTACGATACAAGCGGTCGTATTGGTAGTATGGGTCAAAGGTTACGTTGATACCTAGTTTACGAAGGACATTCTTGTCTTCATCGGTCAAGATGATGGTTGAGTGGGCTTCGCTTCCTTTGAGATTGCCAAGTTCTTTCATAGCGCGGGCAGCATCAGGATTTTCCGTAGCTGTGATAGCCAGTGCAATCAAAATTTCATTTGAATGTAGGCGTGGATTGCGGCTACCTAGATGATCGATTTTAAGACCTTGGATTGGCTTGACAACTTCTGGTTCGATTAGTTTCACTTCTTTAGCAATATCAGCTGATTTCTTGATAGCGTTGATAAGAGCAGCGGCTGTAGGGCCAAAGAGTTCTGAGTTTTTACCAGTCACGATTTCGCCAGTTGGCAATTCAAGGGCTAGGGCTGGTCCGCCAGTTTCTTCAGCTTTTTGACGGGCAACGACAGCAACCTTACGGTCTGCAGGTGTGATGCCGAGGTCATTCATAAGCAACTCGATTTTCTTGACAGCAGCTTCGCCAACTTTTTCGGCTTTGAAATCAAGAACAGTTTGATAGTAGCGACGGATGATTTCTTGTTTAGAGGCTTCGATAGCAGCCTCATTATCTGTAATAGCGAAACCAACCATGTTGACTCCCATATCTGTTGGAGAAGCGTATGGAGACTCTCCTAGGATACGTTCCAACATGCGCTTGAGCACTGGGAAGATTTCGATATCACGGTTGTAGTTGACAGTGGTTTCTCCATAGGTTTGAAGATGGAAAGGATCAATCATGTTGACATCATCAAGGTCAGCTGTGGCAGCTTCATAAGCCAAGTTAACTGGATGATGAAGGGGAAGATTCCAAACTGGGAAGGTTTCAAATTTAGCGTAACCAGACTTGATACCATTGATTTGGTCGTGGTACATATTGGACATACAGGTTGCCAATTTTCCAGAACCAGGTCCAGGAGCGGTTACGACAATCAGGTTGCGACTGGTTTTGATGTAGTCATTTTTTCCCATGCCTTCTGGAGAAATGATGTGATCCATATCCGTCGGATATCCTTTTATTGGATAATGAAGATAGGAATCAATTCCGTTTTTCTCAAGTTGGTTGCGGAAAGCATCTGCAGCGGGTTGGCCAGCGTATTGTGTAATGACCACTGAGCCGACAAAAATCCCTAATTCATTGAATTTATCAATCAAACGAAGAACTTCTTGGTCATAAGAAATGCCCAAGTCACCACGTGCTTTAGAATGCTCGATGTTGCTAGCGTTAATGGCAATCACAACCTCAACCTGCTCTTTCAACTCTTGCAAGAGCTTGATTTTGTTGTCAGGCTCATAGCCAGGAAGCACACGAGCAGCGTGGAAATCTTCTAGCATTTTGCCACCAAACTCCAAGTAGAGCTTGCCGTCAAATTGGTTAATGCGCTCCAAAATGTGGTCGCGCTGTAGATTCAAATATTGTTCAGAACTAAAAGCTTGTTTTTTCATTTTTTTACCTCTGACCTCTATTATAATAAAAAATTGGCAGTTAGGAAACTATGGAGTTAAAAAAGGAAGTAAAAAGATTAGGCAAACGCTTGCACAAAACTCAGAAAAGCGCTATCATAGACTGTAGATTATTAAAATAATGAGGTAAGAAAATGCAAGAAAAATGGTGGCACAATGCCGTAGTCTATCAAGTCTATCCAAAGAGTTTTATGGATAGCAACGGAGATGGAATTGGCGATTTGCCAGGAATTACCAGTAAGTTAGACTATCTAGCCAAGTTAGGAATCACAGCGATTTGGCTTTCTCCAGTTTATGACAGTCCTATGGATGATAATGGCTATGATATTGCTGATTATCAAGCGATTGCAGCTATTTTCGGGACCATGGAGGATATGGACCAACTAATCGCTGAAGCTAAGAAACGTGATATTTGTATCATCATGGACTTGGTGGTCAATCATACCTCGGATGAACATGCTTGGTTTGTCGAGGCCTGTGAAAATCCTGACAGCCCTGAGCGTGACTACTATATCTGGCGGGATGAGCCTAATGATCTTGATTCTATCTTTAGTGGGTCTGCTTGGGAGTATGATGAAAAGTCGGGTCAATACTATCTCCACTTTTTCAGTAAGAAACAGCCTGATCTCAACTGGGAGAATGAAAAACTTCGCCAGAAAATTTATGAGATGATGAACTTCTGGATTGATAAAGGCATTGGCGGTTTCCGTATGGATGTCATTGACATGATTGGCAAAATTCCTGATGAGAAGGTAGTCAATAATGGACCTATGCTCCATCCTTATCTCAAGGAGATGAACCAAGCCACTTTTGGCGATAAGAATCTCTTGACAGTAGGGGAGACTTGGGGAGCAACTCCAGAGATTGCCAAGCTTTACTCTGATCCAAAGGGGCAAGAATTGTCTATGGTTTTCCAATTTGAACACATCTGTCTTCAGTATCAGGAAGGGCAACCTAAGTGGCACTATCAAAAAGCGCTGAATATCCCTAAGTTAAAAGAGATTTTCAACAAATGGCAGACAGAGTTAGGCGTTGAGGACGGCTGGAATTCACTCTTCTGGAACAATCATGACCTCCCTCGTATCGTCTCAATCTGGGGAAATGACCAAGAATACCGAGAAAAATCTGCCAAAGCCTTTGCAATCTTGCTTCATCTCATGAGAGGGACTCCTTATATCTATCAAGGTGAGGAAATTGGGATGACAAATTATCCGTTTGAAACACTGAATCAAGTAGAAGATATTGAATCTCTTAACTATGCGCGTGAGGCTCTTGAAAAAGGCGTTCCGATGGAAGAAATCATGGACAGTATCCGTGTCATTGGTCGTGACAATGCCCGTACCCCTATGCAATGGGATGAGAGCAAAAACGCTGGTTTCTCAACTGCTCAACCTTGGTTGGCAGTGAATCCAAACTATCAAGCAATCAACGTTCAAGAAGCGCTGGCAAATCCTGATTCTATTTTCTATACCTATCAGAAGCTAGTTCAAATCCGTAAGGAGAATAGCTGGCTGATTCGAGCTGATTTTGAACTTCTTGATACGGCTGATAAGGTCTTTGCTTATATTCGTAAAGATGGCGACCGTCGTTTTCTAGTTGTGGCCAATTTGTCCAATGAAGAGCAAGACTTAACAGTAGAAGGAAACGTCAAATCTGTCTTGATTGAAAACACCACGGCTCAAGAAGCCTTTGAAAAACAAGTCTTAGCTCCATGGGATGCTTTCTGTGTGGAATTGGGCTAAATATTTCTGAACAGAAAAATCTAAAATTGAAATCGTATAAAAACAAGGGAGGACTGTATGAAAGACAGAAATTCTTTGTTTTTTTATTCCTAAAGTTTATAAACTTTCATTCTCGAAATTCAATTAACTTTACAAATTCCCACTATTTTGGTAAAATAAGCTTATGTTATAAAAACTAACATAAAGGAGAAAGAAGATGAAGACAAAAAAGCGTGTCCTTAGTGCAGGTCTGACTTTTGCGGCTGCCTTGCTTTTAGCTGCTTGCGGACAATCAGGTTCAGATACAAAAACTTACTCATCAACCTTTAGTGGAAATCCAACTACTTTTAACTATCTATTAGACTACTACGCTGATAATACAGCCATCATTACCAATCTAGTTGATGGTTTGCTTGAAAATGACAATCACGGAAACCTAGTTCCATCTTTGGCAGAAGACTGGTCTGTTTCAAGCGACGGTCTAACTTATACCTACAAATTGAGAAAAGATGCCAAATGGTTCACAGCTGACGGTGAAGAATACGCTCCAGTCAAGGCACAGGATTTTGTGACAGGTATCAAGTACGCAGTGGATAATAAATCACAGGCCATTGACTTGATTCAAAACTCAATCAAGGGCTTGAATGATTATATTACAGGAGCGGATTCTGACTTTTCTAAGGTTGGGGTTAAGGCCATTGATGACCAGACTGTTGAGTATACTTTGACACGCCCAGAGCCTTACTGGAATTCAAAAACAACGAACAGTATTCTTTTCCCAGTAAACGAAGAGTTTCTAAACTCAAAAGGGAAGGATTTTGGTACCCTATCTCCAGATAGTATTCTCTACAGTGGACCTTACTTGTTAAAAGATTTCACATCAAAATCATCTATTGAGTATGTGAAAAATCCGCATTACTATGATCATGACAAAGTATCAATTGAACACGTGAAATTGGCTTATTTTGATGGCTCAGACCAAGAATTGACCATCCGTAACTTTGAAAGTGGAGCCTATTCTATCGCTGGGGTTTATCCAAATAGTTCAAACTTTGCCAAGACCAAGGAGAAATATAAAGATAATATCGTCTATAGCTTGCAGGACAAGACTTCTTGGTATTTCAATTTCAACGTCAATCGTAAGGCTTACAATCATACTGCTAAAACGACAGATGAGCAGAAGAAGTCAACTGAGACAGCTGTCTTGAACAAAAACTTCCGTCAAGCAGTGAACTTTGCCTTGGACCGAACAGCTTACTCTGCTCAGTCAAATGGGGAAGAAGCAGCTAGCAAGACCCTTCGTAACACCCTAGTGCCTCCTACATTTGTCCAAGTTGGAGACAAGACCTTTGGAGAAGTAGTCGCTTCTAAATTGGTTAACTATGGAACAGAGTGGGCAGGTATGAACCTAGCAGATGCTCAAGATGCCTATTTTAATAAAGAAAAAGCCCAAGCAAAATTTGCGGATGCTAAAAAAGAATTGGCAAGTCAAGGTGTAACATTCCCTATTCACTTGGATGTGGCAGTTGATCAGACGAATAAGAATGCTGTGACAGGTATGAACTCTGTAAAACAGACTCTTGAATCAGTTTTGGGTGCTGATAATATTGTCATTGATGTTCAACAACTTTCAACAGATGATTTTAATAACGTAGCCTTCTTAGCACCAACACCAGCTGATCGGGATTACGATTTGAGCTTTGATGGTTGGGTAGGTGACTACCAAGATCCATCAACTTATCTCAATCCTTTCAATGCAGAGGATGGATTCTATCTCAAGATTTTTGGTCTAGATGCCAAGGAAGATAAGGCAAAAATTGCTAGCCTAGGTCTGGATACTTACACTAAGATGCTCAAAGATGCAGATAATGAAAATAAAGATGTAACCAAACGCTATGAAAAATACGCTGAAGCTCAAGCTTGGATGATTGACAATTCTCTAATCATGTCAGCTATGTCAAATGGTGGAACAGCATCTGTAACCAAAGTAACACCATTTACAAGAGGCTATTCACTAGTCGGCATCAAGGGTGACGGAAATAACTACAAGTACATGAAACTGCAAAAAGATACTGTAACAACCAAACAGTATGAGGAAGCTAAGACTAAATGGGAGCAAGAAAGCAAAAAAGCAATCGAAAAAGCTCAAAAAGAAGCAGAAAATCATGTTAAATAATGATGAGCAGTTCTATTGGATGGTTTTCATAAAGCTATCTTAATAGGGCTGCTTTTTGTATATTGTAGTTCAGACTGTTGTGTGATTATACTTTTTTATTTATAGAAAAGAGTTTGGAAACACTGATATATGATGTTAAAATTAAGTAATGCTGTTGCAAAAATACTATAGCGATTTTACTTTTAAGTAGGAATTAAAAGGTTATGAGATACGAAGAGCTGGCATTGAAGATTATCTATAAAAGTATTAATTGTAGAATTTATATTAAAAAAGTGATATAATGGGACTATTAAATGTATAGGTGATAATCATGAGTAGATGTTTTAAAAAATCACGCTCACAGAAAACAAAACAGAATATTAATATAATTTTGTTGCTTGTTTATTCTTTGTTGAGTGTATTTTTATTGTTCCTAATCTTTAAGTATAATGTACTTGCTTTTAGAAACTTGAATATTGTAGTTGCAGTTTTAACCTTGATGGTTGCTATTAGTGCTACACTACTAATAATCTATAAAAAAGCCGAAAAGTTCACGATTTTCTTTTTGACACTTGCTGTTTTAGTGAGCTCGGTTTCTTTATTTGCTCTGCAACAATTTGTAGGATTTACAAGTCATATTAATGCAACTTCAAATTATTCAGAGTATTCCCTCAGTGTTGTAGTTTTAAAGGATAGCGATATCAATAATATCGCTCAATTATCTAGTGTTATAGGGCCGACTGGGACGGATAATGAGAATATTCAAAAGTTAATCGCTGATATTAAGACGAGTCAAAATAAGGATTTGACGGTTGATAAAAGTACTTCTTACTTGTCAACTTATAAAAGTTTGATTTCTGGAGAAGCTAAAGCTATTGTCTTAAATAGCGTGTTTGAGAATATTATTGAGGCAGAGTATCCGGATTATGCTTCTAAAATCAAGAAAATTTACACTAAAAAGATGACTAAAGAGGTTGAGACTCCTAAGGTATCTAAAGATCGCTTTTTCAATATCTATGTTAGTGGTATTGATACTTACGGTGCCATTAGCTCAGTTTCTCGCTCAGATGTTAATATATTGATGACGGTCAATAGGGATACGAAGAGAATCCTTCTTACAACAACTCCTCGAGATTCATATGTTCCTATTGCTGATGGTGGTAACAATCAAAAGGATAAATTGACTCATGCTGGTATATACGGGGTTGACTCATCCATTCACACCCTCGAGAATCTTTATGGTGTAGATATTAATTATTATGTTCGTTTGAACTTTACATCATTTTTGAAATTAATTGACTTGTTGGGTGGAGTAGATGTTGATAATGAACAAGAATTTTCATTGCAAAATGGGAAGTTCCATTTCCCAGTCGGGAATGTTCACCTTAATTCCGAGCAAGCTCTTGGCTTTGTTCGTGAACGGTATTCATTAGCGGATGGAGATCGTGACCGTGGTCGAAACCAACAAAAGGTTATTGTAGCAATTATTCAGAAGTTGACTTCTACAGAGGCCTTGAAAAACTATAGTAGTATTCTTCAAGGCTTGCAGGATTCCCTTCAGACAAATATGCCGATTGAGACGATGATGGATCTAGTGAATACTCAATTGGAAAGTGGAGGGAACTATAAAGTAAATTCTCAAGATTTAAAAGGGACAGGTCGGATGGATCTTCCTTCTTATGCAATGCCAGACAGTAACCTCTATATGATGGAAATAGATGATAGTAGTTTAGCTGCAGTTAAAGCAGCTATACAGGATGTGATGGAGGGTAGGTAAAATGATAGACATCCATTCGCATATCGTTTTTGATGTAGATGATGGACCAAAGTCAATAGAAGAAAGTAAAGCACTGTTAAAGGAAGCTTATAATCAAGGAGTTCGAATGATTGTGTCTACTTCGCATCGTCGAAAAGGAATGTTTGAGGCTCCCGAAGAAAAGATTGCAACAAATTTTATTAAGGTTCGTGAAATTGCAAAAGAAGTAGCAGATGATTTAGTCATTGCTTATGGCGCAGAGATATACTATACTCTGGATATTCTAGAAAAGCTAGAAAAAAAAGAAATTCCTACCCTTAATGATAGCCGCTATGCTTTGATTGAGTTTAGCATGCATACTCCCTATCGTGAGATTCATACGGGATTGAGCAATATTTTGATGTTGGGAATCACGCCAGTAATTGCTCATATTGAACGTTACGATGCATTAGAGGATAATGAAAAACGTGTTCGTGAACTGATTGATATGGGGTGCTATACTCAGATAAATAGCTATCATGTTCTAAAACCTAAGTTCTTTGGAGAAAGATATAAATTTATGAAAAAACGAGCGAGGTATTTTTTGGAACGTGATTTAGTTCATGTAATCGCAAGTGACATGCACAATTTAGATGATAGACCTCCATATATGGAACAGGCATACGATATCATTGCTAAGAAATATGGAGCGAAAAAGGCGAAAGAACTTTTTGTAGAAAATCCCAGAAAAATTATAATGGATCAATTAATTTAGGAGAAAATATGAAGGATAAAAACACTTTGGAAATCGATGTATTGCAACTATTCAGAGCTTTATGGAAAAGAAAGTTAGTCATTTTATTGGTGGCAATTATAACTTCTTCAGTTGCTTTTGCTTATAGTACTTTTGTTATCAAACCTGAATTTACTAGTACGACTCGGATTTATGTAGTTAGCCGGAATCAGGAAGAGAAATCTGGTTTGACCAATCAAGACCTACAGGCAGGATCATACTTGGTTAAAGACTATCGTGAAATTATCCTATCGCAGGATGTTTTGGAGAAAGTTGTGTCTGATTTGAAACTAGATTTGACGCCAAAAGGCTTGGCTAATAAAATTAAAGTGACAGTACCAGTTGATACCCGTATTGTGTCTATTTCAGTTAATGATCGAGTTCCTGAAGAGGCAAGCCGTATTGCTAACTCTTTGAGAGAAGTAGCTGCTCAAAAAATTATCAGTATTACTCGTGTTTCAGATGTAACAACCCTTGAGGAGGCGCGTCCAGCAATTGGTCCATCATCACCAAATATTCGTCGTAATACTGTGATTGGAGCAGGTCTTGGAGCAGGGCTAGTGATTGTAGTAGTGCTATTGATTGAACTATTTGATGATCGTGTAAAACGTCCAGAAGATATAGAAGATGTTATGGAGATTTCACTCCTTGGAGTCATTCCAAATCTGGATAAAGTAAAGTAAGGGAGAAGAGATGGCAAAGTTAGAATTATCACAACAGAAACTTAACACTGTAAAAAAAGCAGAAGAGTATTATAATGCTTTACGAACAAATGTACAATTGAGCGGCAATAACTTAAAAGTTATTGCAGTCACCTCAGTTGATCCTAGTGAAGGGAAATCTACAACTTCTACTAATATTGCTTGGGCTTTTGCGCGTGCAGGCTATAAGACTCTTTTGATTGATGCAGATATCCGGAATTCAGTTATGTCTGGAGTATTTAAGTCAAGAGAAAGAATTACAGGTTTGACAGACTATTTAGCTGGAACTCAGGATTTGTCAAATGGGCTTTGTGAGACAAATGTTGACAATTTGTTTGTCATCGAGTCAGGAGTGGCTTCTCCTAATCCAACAGCTCTTCTTCAAAGTGACAACTTTGGAATTATGATTGAAACCTTACGTAAATATTTTGACTATATTATTGTTGATACAGCGCCAATTGGAGTTGTAATCGATGCAGCTATTGTTGTACAAAAATGCGATGCATCTATTTTAGTTGTAGAGGCAGGAGTTGCAAAACGAAGAGAAGTACAAAAAGCGAAAAGCCAGTTAGAACAAACAGGAAAACCATTTTTAGGTGTCGTTCTCAATAAATTTGATATTCAACGTGAAAAATATGGCTCTTACGGTGGTTATGGTAATTATGGTAAAAGATAAAATGAGGTTAGGGAGTCCATATAGAAGGACGGGGGTTCTACAATATAACTATGGTAATCTTATAGAATGTACCTGTTAGTTTACTAGCTTATATACTGATTGCAATTTCAGAGACCGATATTTCTTCAAATTAAATATTCGATCTGTTTGTAAGAACAATTGAATTGAACCTTCTAATATATTATTGATAATTCATATATTACTGAAACAAATAAATTTTCTTTAGATGGAGAAAAGTTTTATTTGACATAGAGGATAAAAGAATTATATTTTTGAAAATTATTGAGTGTTCAAATATATATTGAGTTTTTGTGCTTTCATAGGCTGAAAAATTTAATTTGATAAATGGAAATAAGATGAACTTTGTATTTATAGTGAGAGATAATTTATGTACAGTATATTAAAACGATTAGGAGATATATCTATATCTTTAATAGCGATAACGTTATTTTGTCCAGTTTTTATCCTAATTGCAATTGCGATTAAGTTGGATTCAGAAGGACCGGTAATATTTAAACAAAAACGTTTTGGAATTCACAAGAAAACTTTTTATGTTTTTAAATTTCGGACTATGAAAGTGGAATCACCAAAATATGTGGCAACTCGAGATTTACAAAATCCAGAGCAGTGGATCACTAGAGTGGGAGCTTTCTTAAGGAAAACATCTCTAGATGAATTACCTCAATTATGTAATATTCTTGTTGGTGATATGAGTATTGTGGGTCCTCGGCCAGTAGTGGTAAGTGAACGTGATGTAATAGAGGCAAGAGAAAAATACGGTGCAAATGATGTTTTACCAGGATTAACTGGATGGGCGCAAATCAATGGTAGAGACAATCTATCTACAGATATGAAAGCAAAATTGGATGGTTACTATGTGAAGAATAGGTCATTAATAATGGACATAAAATGCATAGTAAGAACAATACCTTATGTATTGAAACGAAAAGGAATTGTAGAGGGGAGTAAACGAGAGAGTTAAGATAGTGAAATGAAAATTTTATTTGTTAGTCAACATTATAGACCAGAACCTTTCAGATTATCAGATATTTGTGAGGATCTTGTTGAGAGAGGTCATGAAGTTACTGTTTTAACAGGAATTCCTAATTATCCTGAAGGTAAAATATATGCAGATTATAGGAATAGGCAAAATAGACGAGAGACTATAGAAGGAGTTACTGTTTTTCGTTCCTATACAATTCCAAGAGGAAAAAATACTTTACATAGGATATTAAATTATTTTAGTTTTGCTATTAGTTCATCGATAGGAGTTCTACTCGGACAGTATAAAGCAAAAGATGGATCAGAATTTGATTGTGTTTTTGTAAATCAAACATCTCCAGTTATGATGGCATGGGCTGGTATGGCTTATAAAAATAAGTATAAGAAGCCTTTGTTTCTATATTGTATGGATGTTTGGCCAGATAGTTTAACTGTAGGAGGAGTAAAACAAGATAGCTTGGTTTTCAAACTGTTTAAATTTATCTCAAAAAAAGTTTACCGAGCTAGTGATTATATATTTGTTACTAGTCCATCATTTAAGAATCATTTTGTGAACCAATTTGACATAACAGAACAAAAGATTACTTATTTGCCACAATATGCAGAAGATCTTTTTATACCTGATGAATCGAGAGTTAATAAAGAAAGTGTTGACCTAACTTTTGCTGGTAATATTGGTAAAGCACAAAATTTGGAAACTATTTTGAAAGCTGCCAGTTTGATAGAAAAGAATACCGATTTACCCAAGAAAATTCATTTTCATTTTGTTGGAGATGGTACGGAATTGCTAAGCATGAAAGCCTTAGCTCATGAATTGGAGTTGAAGAATGTTTCCTTTTATGGAAGACGTTCTTTGGAAGAAATGCCAACCTTCTATAAAAAATCAGATGCTATGTTAGTTTCTTTAATAGGAGACTCGATAGTTTCTCGTACTATACCTGGAAAGGTACAATCTTATATGGCAGCAGGAAAACCAATTATAGGTGCAATTTCAGGAGATACTAAAACCATCGTAGAGGAAGCAAATTGTGGCTATGTTAGTTCTGAACAAGATGTGGAACAATTAGCACAAAATATTTGTGAGTTCAGTATGTTATCTATAGAGGAACAAAAGGAGTTAGGAAAGCAAGCTCGTTCTTACTATGAAAAGCACTTTTCTAAAGAGCAGTTTATGACACAGTTGGAAAAGTATTTGAGAGAGGAATTTTCCTCATGAAAATTTTGATGATTAATACTGTTTGTGGTATTAGGAGTACAGGAAGAATTTGTACGGATATCGCAACCGCTTTAACAAAGCAGGGGCATGAAGTTAAGATTGCATATGGACGTGAGCATGTGCCGACACAGTATCGAGATTACGCAGTTAAAATAGGCTCTAGAGTGGATGTAAATAGACATGTCTTACAAGCTCGAATTTTTGATAATGCTGGTTTTGGAAGTAAAGCGGCAACTAGAAAATTTATCACTTGGATGAAAGAATATGATCCTGATATTATTCATCTGCATAATTTACATGGATACTATATTCATGTAGGAGAATTATTTTCCTATTTGAAAACTTGCGGAAAGAAAATTTTATGGACTTTACATGATTGTTGGGCTTTTACTGGACATGGTGCTTACTTTGATACTTTAGAATGTGAAAAAATTGGACAGTGCCATCATTCGAGTCAAAAAAACGATTATCCAAAGTCATTAATTGATTTTTCATCTAGAAATTTTAAACGTAAAAAAAATTTGTTTACAGGTGTTCCAAACTTGACACTTATTACACCATCAGAGTGGTTGGCAAATTTGGTAAGAAATTCATTTTTGAAAGAATATCCCGTAACAGTTATTCATAACGGTATTGATACTACTATATTTAAACCAAGGCTATTTGAGGCTCAGGAATTGAGAAAAAAATTTAGCTTAGAAGGCAAACAGGTACTGCTTGGTGTGGCTTCTATCTGGGATCAGCGTAAAGGCTTGGATGATCTATTAGAATTATCTACACAGCTAAAATCTTATCAACAATTAGTTTTGATAGGATTATCAAAAGAACAATTGAATAAACTTCCTAAAGAGATTATTGGTCTGACCACAACAGATAGTGTGGAAGAACTTTCTGTTTGGTACACGTTGGCAGATGTATTTATCAACCCGACAACACAGGATAATTATCCGACAACTAATTTAGAAGCTATTGCCTGTGGGACACCAGTTGTGAGCTACCCAACTGGGGGGAGTATAGAAAGTACACATATGTACGGTATAGTGTGTAGTGATAGAACTGTTACTTCTATACTAGGATCCCTAAAAGAAGTGAGTCAATGTAAAAGGAATCCTAATTTTAATTTGTCAAAAGAGTATTTTGTAGAAAATATACTCAATTTATACTAGTGGAACTGGAGTTGATATGATAAAGATTTTATACGTTAACGGCGGGACTATGGATAGAGGCGGTGTATCTACCTTTATGATGAATGTTTATGAAAAAATGCATTCTGAAAACATTCAAATTGATTTTTTAGTCCATACATTGTCCAAAGGTGTACGCGATGAAGATATTTTAAATCTTGGAGGTAAAATCTTTAGAGTTCCTGCTAGAGGAAAGAATCCTCTAAAAAATTATCGCCAAATTAAACAAATTATGTTGGATGGAAATTATGATGTAGTTCATGCGCATGCTGATGCAGGAAATAGTACAATTTTATCTATTGCAAAAGAGTGTGATATTCCTATTCGTATTTCACATTGCCATAATACAAACTATACAAACAAAAGTTTATTAAAGAAGTTTTTGAATGAGCAACTCAAGAAGCAAATTCCGAAATATGCTACTCATCTATGGGCTTGTTCGGAAAAAGCAGGAGAGTGGTTATATGGGAATCACTCTTTTGAAGTTATTCCTAATGCTATTGATGTTCAAAAGTTCATCTATAGTCCACAATTATCTGAAGATTTACGTAAGGAATTAAACTTAGAAAATAAGTTTGTTATTGGTCATGTAGGACGATTTGATTATCAGAAAAATCATGATTTTCTTCTTAAAGTTTTTGCGGAAGTTATCAATGAAAGAGAAGATGCTCATCTTGTTCTCATAGGTAAGGGAGAATTGGAAGAGGTTATTAAAAAGCAAGCAAATCACTTAGGAATATTGGATAAAATTAGTTTTTTAGGTGAGTCTTCTAATGTGAATAAACTGATTAATGTGTTTGATGTAGGTGTTTTCCCATCTCTTTTTGAAGGTTTTAGTATAGCTATGGTAGAGATGCAAGTCAACGGTTTACCATTAGTGGTTTCTGATAATGTTCCCAGTGAGATTAATTTAACTGATAATATACGTTTTTTATCACTGGATGAAACAGTTAAATATTGGTGTAAAACGATTTTGGAGACCAAAGGACGGGATACTGGAGCAGTTGATAAAATTATTGCTAAGGGTTATAACCTGTCTGATATGGTTAATAAGTTAACAAAAACTTATGAAAGAATTGTAGATAAATCATGAAAAAAGTATTATTTGTAACTAATATTCCATCGCCTTATCGTGTGGATTTCTATAATCAACTTGGGAAATTTGTGGATTTAACTGTTATTTTTGAAGCAACAGGAGCTAAAGATATTAGATTTGATTACCGAGAGACTTTTAAAAATTTTACCGCTATTTTTTTAAGTGAAGGTAATATCAATGAGAAGAAATTAAATTCAGCTATATTCCAGTATTTAATTCCTGAAAAGTATGACTATATTTTTTTGACTAACTATTCTTATCGAACAGAATTATTTGGTTATTTAAAGTGTGTTTTTTCTAAGATACCGTTTATATTAGAAATTGATGGCGGTAAGATACCAGAAAGCGAGAACTTTTTAAAATACCAGTTTAAAAAATTTATTCTTACGAAACCCTGCTATTATTTTAGTCCTAGTCAGTCCAGTGATGATTTCTTAGCGTATTATCATGTGAATAAAGAAAATATTTATCGGTATTCATTTACTTCCTTATCAGAGAAAGACATACGATATCAAATTGTCGATGAGGAAGAAAAACAATTTTTAAGAAAGAAACTGGGATTCAGTCCAACTAAAAAAACAATTTTATTTGTTGGTAGAATCATCCCTGGTAAAGGTGTGGATGTTCTAATCAAGGCTGTTCAGAATTTATCAGACAATGTACAATGTTTAATTGTAGGCCCAAGTCCTGATAGTGAATACAAACAATATTTGCTTAAACTTATTGGACAAGATAGCCGTTTTCATTTTATTGATTTTTTACAGACATCTGAACTGAAACAATACTACAAGCTATCTGATATATTTGTTTTACCAACAAAGTCGGATGTTTGGGGACTTGTTGTAAACGAGGCAATGTCGCAGGGACTTCCTGTTATTTCTACATCTGCATGTGTTGCTGCAATTGAACTTGTTTCGAATGGTTATAATGGATATGTTATTGATAGGGTTGATGACTGGAAAGCTATTTTTCAAAAGTTAAGCCAAGTATTACAAGATGACTCATTACGAGTTCAATTATCTCAAAATGCTTTATCTACTATTAGAAACTACACTATCGAAACAATGGTTGAAGAGCATTTGAAATTTATGGAGGAAAAATGAGGATATCTATTGCAATGACAACCTATAATGGAGCAGATTATTTGCTAGAGCAGCTAGAATCGCTTCGTACTCAGAGTTTAATGGCTGATGAAGTTATTATTGTTGATGATTGTTCAACAGATAATACAGTTGATTTACTTAATATGTATATTCAGAAGTATCATCTCGATAATTGGGTATTGATAAAAAACTCATCTAATATAGGTTGGAGAAAAAACTTTAGAAAAGCGCTTCAAAAGACAACAGGAGATGTAGTTTTTCTTTGTGATCAAGATGATATTTGGAATAAAGATAAAATTTCACTGATGGTAAAAGAGTTTCATAAATCGCCGTCAATAGAACTATTGGCTAGTAACTATGAGATTCTCGATTTTGGTAGAAATGATAAAGTCAAGATTAGGGATGTTGAGTTAGATAATGGTGCTGTAGTCCCGTTTTCGTTAAAAAACAAGAGTATTTCTGTTATGAGACCAGGATGTACTTTTGCAGTTAAGCGTGAGTTAATAGTTCTGTTAGAAAAGTATGATATAGATAGATTTGGCCATGATAATATTTTATGGAATCTAGCTATGATAAGAGGAACTCTATATCTATACTTAAAACGCTTAATACATTTTCGTCGCCACGAAACAAGTGCTTCTGCTCCTAACCAATCTCTTAATCGTGAACGGCGAGTTGTTGAAGTGGATACTAGTTATCAAATTGCAGTTTTCTTACTTGATGTGGCTCGTAAAGAATATTTAGACATAAAAATAATTTCTCAACTTGAAAATATGGCAATGGTTCTTGAGAGACGTAGAGATATTTTAAAAGATGGTACTCTTATGCAAATAGTTCATTTCCAATTGAAGTATTATGCTTATTATCCTACATTCCGCAATTTAATATCAGATATATTAGTGTTTTTAAAAAAATAATGAGAGAGAAGAGTTTTGAGTAAAATTTCTAAAAATTATCTATATAACTTAATTTATCAAGTGGTAGTTTTAATATTACCACTATTGATTACTCCATATGTTGCTAGAGTATTGGGCGCACACCAGTTGGGAATTTACGATTATGCCAATTCAATCGTTACTTTGATTTATACTTTAGGTTTACTAGGTATCGGTCACTATGGAAATCGCGAATGTGCCTATACTAGAGATGATAAAGAGGAACTATCAGAGACATTTTGGAGTATTTTGGCTATTCAGATTATTTTAGGATTTTTTTCACTATTCTTCTTATACATTTTTTCTAACATAAATTCAAATTATCAAGTTTATTTTCAACTTTTTTCCATTTGGCTTTTTGGGTCTATTCTTGATTGTACGTGGTTCTATCGTGGCTTAGAGGAAATGCAGTATGTTGTATTAAAAAACATTATTGCTAAGTTATTATTTACGATAGCGACCTTCTTATTTGTAAAAAGCGAAACAGATCTAGCTCTATATGTGCTCATATATGGTCTCTCTGTTTTAGTAGCCAATTTATCAGCTTATAGTCAACTAAGGATGTTTATTAGTAGACCAAAGATAAATATTAATCGTTTTACGGAGATTATTTTAGGGAGTCTCAAACTATTTTTACCAAGTATCATCATGCAAATTATGTTATCTGCTGATAAAATTGTTCTAGGGTCTTTAAGTTCGGGAATCAGCAATGTTTCTTACTATAGTAATGCAGAGAAGATTATACAGATACCACTCTCTTTAATAGTAGTATTAAATTCTGTTATGATGCCCCGAATAGCAAATGAATTTCGTAATAGACGGTTAGACAATATGAAAAAGTATCTGATAACTGCAGCTGAATTTTCTTTGTTCTTAGCTGTTCCATTGTCGATTGGTCTTTATGCTATTGCAGATACTTTTGTTCCGTGGTTTTTAGGCGAAAGTTTTATGCCATCTATAGATGCTCTTAAATGGCTTGCTCCTATTGCTGTTGGCAATGCTTTACTAGGAGTCTCAGGTAGTCAGTATTTTGTTGCAGTTAATAAAACAAAAGTCTTATTCTTTTCTAATACTTTAGCTGCAATTTTAAATATTCTATTAGATTTGTTACTTGCTCCAATGTTTGGAGTAGTAGGTGTTTGTTTAGCAACTATAGTATCACTTACTTCATCTGTTATAGTTCAATACTATATAATGTCAAAGGATATACCTGTTTTACCTATTTTGAAGTCATTATTTAAATATCTTATTTATTCTATGATAATGGGGATAATTATTATTGTTCCCTTCAGAGGACATCCAGCAAATTATGGAACAACTATTAAGCAAATCGTTCTTGGGATAGTAGTTTACTTTGGCTTGAGCTTGTTGACACGAGATGTATTTGTTTTTCAAGCATTAGATTTTGTAAAGAAAGGATTCAAAAAAAGTAGATGATTTCAGCTTTATTTTATATAAGTTTTTTAACAAATCTATTAGTCGTAGTCAATAGGATACGTATAAATTTTCTAGCATTTTTATCTTGGTTAGTTTTGTTTTTTATCTATGCAGGAAATATCCGAGAAGGATTTTCAGATTTAACTCATTATCGTGCAAGATATGCTGTAGGAAAAAGTAGTCTGTATTTTTCAGACCATGCGTATAATTTTTTTGCAGATTGGTTTTCACATCACTCCATCTCTTTTCAAGTTTTTTTAGCATGTATTTTCCTTTTCTCCTCAGCATGTTTCTATTTTGTTGCTAAAAAATTGCATTGTAATTATAATCTTCTGATTTTATTGTTATCTCTTTTTTATTTCTTTTATACTTTAGAAGTTCTAAGATTCTTTTTAGCAGCTAGTGTAGCACTTATAGCGCATTATTATCTTTCACAAAATCATCGATTCATATTCATAGGATTGATGTTCATAGCGTTTCTATTTCATGGATCTATTATTTATTTCTTACCATTTGTTATTTTTTATAGACAAAAAAATACCAGTAAGATGCTATGGGTATTGGTATTTATATCTACAGTGTTAATTATTATTAATCTATTGGTAGGTAACAATTCTAGCTACTTGACTAAAATATTTGAACTACTAGGGAGTGAGGCAACTAAAAGTCGTGTTATGTATTATACAGCGAAATCGACTCGTCTTGGTTTTATATTGTATGATAGTTACTATATTTTCAACCTACTAATTAGTATTAATCTCAAAAAGATTGCAAAAACAGTTTCAAATGTCCCTCAGGAAGTGACCAATTTTATCAATCTGGTGTATCAACATAGTTTTTTTAGTACAATTTTTTTACCACTAATTATGTTTAGTACAGCATTTACTCGCTATTTAATTTTTACTGTTGTTTTAAATTTTATAGCTATTGCAGCTTTACAACCATTTATGCAACAATCATTTATAAAATTAAAGAGTGGGCTTTATATTATTTTCGGAGTTTTAGGTGCTACTTGTTTTTGGTGGTATCTAAGAGAAAATGTCCTTTATTTTTATGAGGCACTTTTGCCAAATTTATTTAACTGATTTTATATTCTTTATGTCTGTACTTTGCAAACACTACAAGAGTGGTCTATAATATAAAAATATAAAGAAATACGGTATAGCTATTTCTTTAGAAAGTGGAAATTTAAATGATTAATTACAGCGCAGATGAATTAGATATGATTCAGAAGCTTGAACTCAAAATATTAAAAGAAATTATTCGAATATGTAAAAAAGAAAATATAGAGTATTTTTTAATTGGTGGAAGTGCTCTTGGAGCAATACGTCATGGAGGATTTATACCATGGGATGACGATATTGATGTTGGTATGACACGTGAGAATTATGATAACTTTTTGAGAGTAGCTGAACAGTATTTAGGAGAAGAGTTTTATTTACAATCACCCTCCTCTGATAGAAGATCACCCTATTCTTACAGTAAACTAATGTTAAAAGGGACTTTGTTCTTAGAGTATGCCCAAAGAAATTTAAAAACACAAAGTGGTATTTATGTAGATATTTTTCCATTTGACGAGGTTCCAGACAATGAGATAGAAAATGAGAGACAATTTAAAGCTGTACAGTTTTATAAAAAGTTATATGTGATGAGGATGCTACCTACTGTTTCTAAGGCTCCTGAGAATTTGATTCAAGGTTTAAAAGCTATGCTAAGGAGATGCATTCATTATAGCTTAAAATTAATTCCTAAAAGTTTAATACTCAAAAAAATTGATCAATTTTCTAGATTATATAATGGAACAAATCAATCGGCATTTGCTTGTTTAGATTTTCCAGTAAGAAATGTAGAATATGTTTTAAAAACAACACTATACCCCCTAATTGAACATAAATTTGAGGAAATCACAATTTTATTACCTGGTGATTTTCATCAATACTTGACTACACATTATGGTGAGTACATGAAGTTGCCACCTTTAGAAGAACGTGTTGGGCATAGACCATATTTGATTGATTTAGGAATATATGGAAAGGAAAAAAAATGAAGAGAGTGATTACTTACGGGACTTTTGATTTACTTCATTACGGTCATATCAATTTATTGAAGCGTGCTAAAGATTTGGGAGATTATTTAATAGTAGCTCTATCTACTGATGAATTTAATCTTCAAAAAGATAAGATTTCATATTTCGATTATCAGCAGCGTAAAATTTTGCTTGAATCTATTCGTTATGTAGATTTGGTAATTCCTGAGATTTCATGGGAACAAAAACGAGAAGATGTAAAGAAGTATTATGCTGATATCTTTGTTATTGGTGATGATTGGGAAGGTAAGTTTGATTTTTTGAAAGATGAGGGCGTAGAAGTAGTATATTTACCTCGTACTGAAGAAATTTCTACTACACAGATTAAAGAAGATTTAAACAAGACCAAAGGTGGAAAATAATATGTCACAATTTACAGGAAAAACTCTTCTAATTACAGGAGGGACAGGTTCATTTGGGAATGCGGTTCTCAAGCGTTTTTTAGAAACAGATATCTCAGAGATTCGTATCTTTTCGCGAGATGAAAAGAAACAAGATGATATGCGTCATGAGTTTCAGGTAAAAGTACCAGAAGTGGCTGGGAAAATCCGCTTTTACCTCGGAGATGTGCGGGACTTAGCTTCGGTAAAAAATGCTATGCATGGTGTGGATTATGTTTTTCATGCTGCTGCTCTGAAACAGGTACCTTCTTGTGAATTTTTCCCTGTAGAAGCAGTAAAAACTAACATTTTGGGAACTGAGAATGTCCTTACTGCAGCTATCGAAGCGGGTGTAAAGCAAGTTATTTGTCTTTCTACAGATAAGGCGGCGTATCCTGTTAATGCTATGGGAACATCCAAGGCTATGATGGAAAAGATTGCTGTTGCTAAGTCACGGACGGTAAATCCTGAGCATACAAAGATATGTGTTACTCGTTATGGGAATGTTTTGTGTAGCCGTGGATCTGTAGTTCCTCTTTGGATTGAGCAGATTAAGCAAGGAAATGATCTTACAATTACTGAACCTAGCATGACACGTTTTGTCATGACATTGGAAGAAGCAGTAGATTTAGTTTTATTTGCATTTAAAGAAGGAAAATCTGGAGATATACTAGTTCAGAAAGCACCAGCATGTACGATTGAAGTTTTGGCTAAGGCTGTATCAGAAATTTTTGTCTCAAAACAAGATATTAAGATTATAGGTATTAGACACGGAGAAAAGATGTATGAAACACTACTAACTAATGAAGAGTGTGCAAATGCAATTGATTTGGGTGATTTTTATAGAGTTCCTAGTGATAATCGTAATCTTAACTATGATAAGTATTTCAAAGATGGTAGTACGAATAGAAATTTGTTGACAGAATTCAATAGTAATAATACTGATTTGATGGATGTAGAGCAAGTTAAAAGAAAGTTGCTAGAATTAGATGAAATACAGACAGCAATTCGTGATATGGTAGCAGATGAAGATATGTAAAATCTTTTAAGATACATTAAAATTATCAAGGATATATAATGTATCATGTATTGTCGAGAGAGTTGACTATTAAAATAGCATATAAAACAAGGAGGGGGCATGATTAAAAATATTTTAATTACAGGAGCGAAAGGATTTGTAGGAAAAAATCTTATCTGTACTCTGGAAGCTTTGAAAGATGGACGAGATAGAACTCGTCCTAATTTAGAGATTGGAGAGATTTTTCAGTATGATCGTGATACAGATCCGATTTTATTAGAAGAATATTGTAAGAAGGCTGATTTTGTATTCCATTTAGCTGGTGTCAATCGTCCACAGAATCCTGATGAATTTATGGAGGGAAATTACGGTTTTTCAAGTAGACTATTAGAGATTTTAGAAAAGTATGAAAACACTTGTCCTGTTCTACTCTCGAGTTCTACTCAAGCTAGTTTAGAAGGCCGATTTTCGAACTCTGTATATGGACAATCTAAGCTAGCAGGGGAAGAACTCTTCTTTGAATATGGAAAGAAAACGGGAGCACCTGTCTTAGTTTACCGTTTCCCAAATCTTTATGGGAAGTGGTGTCGCCCTAACTATAATTCTGCTGTAGCAACTTTCTGTCATAATCTAGCTCACGATTTGCCTATTCAAGTAAATGATCCAAGTGTAGAATTGGAGTTGCTGTATATTGATGATTTGATACAAGAGTGTCTAACTGCATTGGAAGGAAATCCTCATCGTTGTAATCTAGATGGATTACAAATCTTACCTAGTCTATCAGGAAATTACTGCTATGTACCAACGACTCATCGTGCAACCTTAGGAGAGATTGCTTCTCTATTAGAAACATTTAAAAAACAGCCTGATAGTTTAGTTATGCCTGAAATTCCTCAAGGATCTTTTGAAAAGAAATTGTATTCTACCTACCTATCTTATTTACCAGTAGATAAGTTTAAGTTTCCTCTAAAAATGAATATAGATGAACGAGGTAGTTTTACGGAATTATTAAAAACAGAAAATGCGGGTCAATTTTCTGTCAATATTTCTAAACCTGGCATTACTAAAGGGCAACATTGGCATCATACTAAATGGGAATTTTTCATGGTTGTTTCTGGTCGTGCTTTAATACAAGAGCGTAGGATAGGGCTGGATGAAAACGGACAAGAATATCCTATTCTGAACTTTGAAGTGTCGGGCGATAAGATTGAAGCAATACATATGATACCGGGCTATGCACATAATATTATTAATCTTTCCGATACAGAAAATTTAGTTACTGTAATGTGGGCTAATGAGTCATTTGATCCTAGCCATCCAGATACTTTTTTTGAACAAGTGGAGAAATAAATGAAAATTAAGACAGATTATAGTGATATTCGTTTTAAAGATAATGGCAAACTTAAGTTATTGATTATTGTGGGAACACGTCCAGAGATTATACGTTTAAGTAGTGTTATTACTAAATGTCGAAAGTATTTTGATGTTGTTTTGGCACATACTGGACAAAACTATGATTATAATTTAAATGGTATTTTCTTCGATGATTTAGGTTTAGACACTCCAGATGTATACATGGATGCTGTTGGAGATGATCTTGGTGCTACTGTAGGGAATATTATCAATACTTCCTACAAATTGATGAATCAAATTAAACCAGATGCTTTATTAATTTTAGGGGATACAAATTCTTGTTTATCAGCTATTGCTGCCAAACGTTTACATATTCCAATTTTTCATATGGAGGCTGGCAATCGCTGTAAGGATGAGTGTCTACCGGAAGAGACTAATCGTCGGATTGTTGATATTATTTCAGATGTTAACTTGGCATATTCTGAACATGCTCGTAAGTATTTACATGAGTGTGGTTTACCTAAAGAGCGCACGTACGTAACTGGTTCTCCTATGGCAGAAGTGTTACATAAAAATTTATCTGCCATTGAGTCTTCAGATATCCATGAACGTTTGGGATTGAAAAAAGGAGGTTATATCCTACTTTCAGCTCACCGTGAGGAAAATATTGATACAGATAAAAATTTTCTCTCTCTCTTTACGGCAATTAATAAATTAGCTGAAAAGTATAATATGCCAATCTTGTATTCTTGCCATCCTCGATCTAAGAAAAGGCTAAAAGAGAGCGGTTTTGAACTAGATAAACGTGTGATTCAGCATGAGCCACTAGGATTCCATGATTATAATTGTTTACAGATGAATGCGTTTGTTGTAGTATCTGATTCGGGAACTTTACCAGAAGAAAGTAGTTTCTTTACTAGTCAAGGTTATCCTTTTCCTGCTGTATGTATTCGTACAAGTACAGAACGTCCTGAGTCCTTAGATAAGGCAGGATTTATTTTGGCAGGTATTGATGAAAATTCTCTTCTACAAGCAGTTGAAACTGCTGTTAGCTTGGCAGAAGATGAGGATTTTGGATTACCGGTTCCAGATTATGTCGAGGAAAATGTCTCTACCAAAGTTGTTAAGATAATACAGAGCTATACAGGGATAGTGGATAAAATAGTTTGGCGGAAAAACTGAACTGCATATTTTTAATAAATTAAAACGGAATAATTAGTTCTTAGTAGAACAAGGAGTAAAATTGAACTGATTTGATAGAAATAGCTTACTTGAGAGTAGAGGGATAGCCATTCTATCGGGTTTTTGGCTTGTTTTTGCGCCTTATGTTTGATAGAATAAAGTAACAACACTTTAACAATTGCAGTGAGGTGAGAATAATGGCAGTAATTTTTAAAGATGTACTTATTGAAGAGAAGACTGAAGAAGAAAAACAACATATTTTATCTATTTTAAATGGTGAGTATAACTTATCTGATGATGTAAGTCGTAGATTAAGATGACTGAATGAGGAAAGTAAACGCTTGGAAGTGTTTGTTAAGGAGACGCACTCACTTGTCTAGTTCGTATTCTGTTAATTAATTGCAATCAATAAGTATCTCATTGTCATTTTTTAACGATTAGGAAGTTAGGGATTTCTAATGACTCTCAGGTTACTATGTATTTTAGTATTGAAAACTAAGAAATGGTGAAATTATGCCTCTTACACAGTTATTTGAAACATTCTTAGAAAATGATTTTTAATTGTATGCAAACAAAGTAGAATTCGCTTATTTCATTTTATGCTAAATATAATATGAAGTAAGTGAATTTTTATAGATAAAGAAGAATTTTTCTGTATTTTTTAGATAATAATTTGAAAAAATGTGATGATTATTTTCCTTTTAGAGTAGTACACAATTAATAGCAATTGACTCTAAAACAACAAAGAAAGGTACCCTACTATGAAAGGTATTATTCTAGCAGGTGGTTCGGGGACACGTTTATATCCTTTGACTCGAGCTGCATCAAAACAACTAATGCCGGTTTATGATAAACCGATGATTTACTACCCACTTTCAACATTGATGTTGGCTGGGATTAGGGATATTTTGATTATTTCAACTCCACAGGATTTACATCGATTCCAAGAGCTTCTTCAAGATGGATCTGAGTTTGGGATTAAACTTTCTTATGCAGAGCAACCAAGTCCAGATGGTTTGGCGCAAGCCTTTATTATTGGTGAAGAATTTATTGGTAATGATAGCGTTGCTCTAATCTTAGGTGACAATATTTACCACGGTCCTGGCCTTTCGAAGATGCTACAAAAGGCCGCAAGCAAGGAGTCAGGAGCAACTGTTTTTGGCTACCATGTGAAGGATCCGGAACGCTTTGGTGTGGTTGAGTTTGATCAGGATATGAACGCTATTTCTATCGAAGAAAAGCCAGAGAATCCACGTTCAAATTATGCAGTTACAGGTCTCTATTTCTACGATAATGATGTAGTAGAAATTGCTAAAAGTATTAGACCAAGCCCGCGTGGTGAATTGGAAATCACAGATGTAAACAAGGCTTACCTAGATCGTGGAGATTTATCGGTTGAGGTTATGGGACGTGGCTTTGCTTGGTTGGATACTGGCACTCATGAAAGTTTGCTAGAGGCGTCACAGTACATCGAGACAGTTCAACGTATGCAAAATGTTCAAGTTGCAAACTTGGAAGAAATTGCTTACCGCATGGGCTATATCAGTCGCGAAGATGTATTGGCCTTGGCCCAACCACTTAAGAAAAATGAATACGGGCAGTATCTGCTCCGTTTGATTGGAGAAGCATAGATGACAGATAATTTTTTCGGAAAGACGCTTGCAGCACGCAAGGTTGATGCAATTCCAGGTATGTTGGAGTTTGATATCCCTGTTCATGGTGATAATCGTGGCTGGTTTAAAGAAAATTTCCAAAAGGAAAAAATGCTCCCACTTGGATTTCCAGAGTCTTTCTTTGCAGAAGGAAAATTGCAAAACAATGTATCCTTCTCACGTAAAAATGTTCTCCGTGGCCTCCACGCAGAACCTTGGGATAAGTACATTTCTGTAGCAGATGGAGGGAAAGTTCTGGGTTCTTGGGTTGATCTACGCGAGGGCGAAACCTTTGGGAATACCTATCAGACAGTAATTGATGCAAGCAAGGGAATCTTTGTCCCTCGAGGCGTGGCTAATGGCTTCCAAGTTTTATCAGATACAGTTTCTTATAGTTATCTGGTCAATGATTACTGGGCTCTTGAACTTAAACCCAAGTATGCCTTTGTAAACTATGCTGATCCAAGTCTTGGCATCGAATGGGAAAATCTTGCAGAAGCAGAGGTTTCAGAAGCAGATAAAAATCATCCACTACTTAAGGATGTAAAACCTTTGAAAAAAGAAGATTTATAAAAGGAAAAAATATGACTGAATACAAAAATATTATCGTGACAGGTGGAGCTGGTTTTATCGGTTCCAACTTTGTCCACTATGTTTACAAGAATTTTCCAGATGTTCACGTGACAGTCTTAGATAAATTGACTTATGCTGGAAACCGAGCCAATATTGAGGAAATTTTAGGCGATCGTGTTGAGTTAGTTGTTGGTGACATTGCGGATGGGGACTTGGTAGACAAGTTGGCTGCTCAAGCAGATGCTATCGTTCACTATGCCGCTGAGAGTCATAATGACAATTCACTGAATGATCCATCACCATTTATCCATACCAACTTCATCGGAACCTATACTCTTTTGGAAGCTGCTCGTAAGTATGATATTCGCTTCCACCATGTATCGACAGATGAAGTTTATGGGGATCTCCCTCTACGTGAGGATTTGCCAGGTCATGGTGAAGGACCAGGTGAGAAATTTACTACTGAAACAAAATACAACCCAAGCTCTCCGTACTCATCAACTAAGGCTGCTTCAGACTTGATTGTCAAAGCCTGGGTACGATCATTTGGTGTCAAGGCAACGATTTCTAACTGTTCAAATAACTACGGTCCTTATCAACACATTGAAAAATTCATCCCACGTCAGATTACTAACATCCTAAGTGGAATCAAGCCAAAACTTTACGGTGAAGGTAAGAATGTTCGTGACTGGATTCATACCAATGACCATTCTTCAGGTGTTTGGACAATCTTGACAAAAGGGCAAATTGGTGAAACCTACTTGATTGGGGCTGATGGCGAGAAAAACAACAAGGAAGTGTTGGAACTTATCCTTAAGGAAATGGGACAAGCTGAGGATACCTATGATCATGTTACTGACCGTGCAGGACATGACCTTCGCTATGCGATTGATGCAAGCAAGCTCCGTGATGAGTTGGGGTGGAAACCTGAATTTACCAACTTTGAAGCTGGGCTCAAGGAAACAATCAAGTGGTATACAGATAACCAAGAATGGTGGAAAGCAGATAAAGAAGCTGTTGAAGCCAATTATGCTAAGACTCAGGAGATTATTACAGTATAAAAAGCAGGAAATCGCTGCTTTTTATTGCTATATTGGGAAGAGTTGCAAATAAGAAAGGGATAGAGATGATTTTAATTACAGGGGCAAATGGCCAATTAGGAACTGAACTTCGTTATTTATTGGATGAGCGTAATGAAGAGTACGTAGCAGTAGATGTGGCTGAGATGGACATTACCAATGCAGAGATGGTTGAGAAAGTTTTTGAAGAGGTGAAACCAACTTTAGTCTACCACTGTGCAGCCTATACTGCTGTTGATGCAGCAGAGGATGAAGGAAAAGAATTGGACTATGCTATCAATGTTACGGGGACAGAAAATGTCGCCAAAGCATCTGAAAAGCATGGTGCAACTCTAGTTTATATTTCCACAGACTATGTCTTTGACGGTAAGAAACCAGTTGGACAAGAGTGGGAAGTTGATGACCGACCAGATCCACAGACAGAATATGGCCGCACTAAGCGTATGGGAGAAGAGTTAGTTGAGAAGTATGTGTCTAATTTCTATATTATCCGTACTGCCTGGGTATTTGGAAATTATGGTAAAAACTTTGTTTTTACCATGCAAAATCTTGCGAAAACTCATAAGGTCTTAACAGTTGTAAATGACCAGCATGGTCGTCCGACTTGGACTCGTACCCTGGCTGAATTTATGACATACCTAGCTGAAAATCGCAAGGAATTTGGTTATTATCATTTGTCAAATGATGCGACAGAAGACACAACTTGGTATGATTTTGCAGTTGAAATTTTGAAAGATACAGATGTGGAAATCAAGCCAGTCGATTCAAGTCAATTTCCAGCAAAAGCTAAACGTCCGCTAAACTCAACAATGAGCCTTTCTAAAGCTAAAGCTACTGGATTTGTCATTCCAACTTGGCAAGATGCCTTGAAAGAATTTTACAAACAAGAAGTAAGATAAGCAATAGAATGATTTTCTAGTCTGATAAAAGAAGTATACAATGAACTCCAAAGGAGCATAAGATGTACGATTATCTTATGGTTGGTGCTGGTCTTTTTGGTGCAGTATTTGCTCATGAAGCAGCCTTAAAAGGAAAAAAAGTAAAAATCATTGAAAAACGGAATCATATCGCGGGTAATATCTATACTCGTGAAGAGGAAGGAATTCAAGTTCACCAGTATGGTGCTCATAATTTTCCATACTTCTGATAAGGAGATTTGGGACTATGTAAATCAGTTTGCAGAGTTTAACCGTTACCCAAACTCTCCAGTTGCAAATTATGAGGGAGAGATTTATAACCTACCTTTTAATATGAATACCTTCAATAAACTTTGGGGAGTTATAACGCCAGCAGAAGCACAAGCTAAGATTGAGGAGCAACGAGCAGTTCTAAATGGTAAAATTCCTGAAAGTTTAGAAGAACAGGCAATCTCTCTTGTAGGTACAGACATCTACGAAAAATTAATTAAAGATTATACTGAAAAACAGTGGGGTAAACCAACTACGGAACTTCCAGCCTTTATCATTCGCCGTTTGCCAGTACGCCTGACCTATGATAACAATTATTTTAATGATACCTATCAAGGGATTCCAATTGGTGGCTACACTCAAATAGTTGAAAAGATGTTGGATCATGAAAACATTGATGTAGAAACAAATGTTGATTTCTTTACGAATAAAGAGCAATATCTGAAAGATTTTCCTAAGATTGTCTTTACTGGTATGATTGATGAATTCTTCGACTATAAGTTAGGTGAACTAGAGTACCGTAGTCTTCGTTTTGAAAGCGAGATCTTGGATATGGAGAATTACCAGGGAAATGCAGTTGTCAACTATACGGATGCTGATACCCCATATACTCGCATTATTGAACACAAACATTTTGAGTTTGGGAGTCAAGCAAAGACTATCATTACTAAAGAACATTCCAAAACATGGGAAAAAGGTGATGAGCCTTATTATCCAGTTAATAATGATCGTAATAATCATTTGTATAAATCGTATAAAAAATTGGCCGATGAGCAAGGGAATGTTATCTTTGGTGGTCGTTTAGGACACTATCGTTATTACGATATGCACCAAGTAATTGGAGCAGCCTTGCAGTGTGTGAGAAATGAGTTAGATTAAATAAGTAAAATTGACCACCAGTTCTCATTTATAAAAGTATTAAAAATTCCTTGACTATGTAATGTAGTTGAGGGATTTTTTGATATTATTCATATTTTTGCAAACTTATTGTTTAAAAAATAATTTTCAAAAATTCAGAAAATTGTATTGACAGGACTTGAAAAAGGGTCTATAATGAATAAAAAAACAAAGGAGAAGACTATGAAAACAAGAAAAGTATTGGCTCTTGCGGGAGTGACTTTATTAGCAGCGGGTGTTTTAGCTGCTTGTTCAGGGGGCTCAGGCGCTAAAGGTGAACAGACCTTTGCATTTACATACGAGACAGATCCAGATAATCTCAACTATTTAACAACCAGTAAGGCAGCTACTTCAAACATTACTAGTAATGTCATTGATGGATTACTTGAAAATGACCGCTATGGGAATCTTATTCCCTCTATGGCAGAAGACTGGTCAGTTTCTAAGGATGGCTTGACTTATACTTATGAGATTCGTCAGGATGCCAAGTGGTATACTGCAGAAGGTGAAGAGTATGCTCCTGTTAAGGCACAGGACTTTGTGACAGGTCTTAAATATGCAACAGATAAGAAATCACAAGCCCTTTACTTGGTACAAGATTCAATCAAAGGTCTAGATGCCTATGCAAAAGGTGAGACTACAGACTTTGCTCAAGTTGGGATTAAAGCCCTTGACGATCAAACAGTCCAATACACCTTGAACAAACCTGAAACTTTTTGGAATTCTAAAACAACTATGGGTGTACTTGCGCCAGTCAATGAAGAGTTTTTGAACTCAAAAGGGGATGATTTTGCCAAAGCTACGGATCCAAGCAGTATCTTGTATAATGGTCCTTATTTGTTAAAATCTCTTGTGGCTAAATCTTCCGTTGAATTTGCGAAAAATCCTAACTACTGGGATAAGGACAATGTTCATGTTGACAAGATTAAATTGTCATTCTGGGATGGTCAAGATACCAGCAAACCAGCAGAAAACTTTAAGGATGGAAGCTTTACAGCAGCTCGTCTCTATCCAACAAGTGCAAGTTTCGCAGAGCTTGAGAAGAGTATGAAAGACAATATTGTCTATACTCAACAAGACTCGACTACGTATCTAGTGGGAACAAATATTGATCGTCAGTCCTATAAATATACTTCTAAGACTAGCGACGAACAAAAGACATCTACTAAAAAGGCTCTCTTAAACAAGGATTTCCGTCAGGCTATTGCCTTTGGTTTTGATCGTACAGCATATGCTTCACAAGTGAACGGTGCCAGTGGTGCAAGCAAAATCTTGCGTAATCTCTTTGTGCCACCAACATTTGTTCAAGCAGATGGGAAAAACTTTGGCGATATGGTCAAAGAAAAATTAGTAACCTATGGGGAAGAATGGAAGGATGTTAATCTGGCTGATGCACAAGATGGTCTCTACAATCCAGAAAAAGCCAAGGCCGAATTTGCCAAGGCTAAGTCAGCTTTACAGGCAGAAGGCGTGACCTTCCCAATTCATTTGGATATGCCAGTTGACCAGACAGCAACTACAAAAGTTCAACGTGTTCAATCTTTCAAACAATCGGTTGAAGAAACCTTGGGTACAGATAATGTCGTAATTGATATTCAACAACTACAAAAAGATGAAGTCTTGAATATTACCTACTTTGCTGAAACAGCAGCTGGGGAAGATTGGGATATTTCAGATAATGTTGGTTGGTCTCCAGACTTTGCGGATCCATCAACTTATCTCGATATTATCAAACCATCAGTTGGTGAAAACACTAAAACCTACCTTGGCTTCGATTCTGGTACAGATAATACTGCAGCTAAAACTGTAGGTCTAAACGACTATGAGAAATTAGTAACTGAAGCTGGAAATGAGACAACAGATGTAGTAAAACGATATGATAAATATGCTACAGCCCAAGCTTGGTTGACAGATAGTGCCTTGATTATCCCAACAACAACACTTACTGGTCGCCCAATCTTGTCTAAGATGGTACCATTTACGATGCCGTTTGCCTTCTCTGGTAACAAGGGGACAAGTGATCCACTCCTATACAAATACTTGGAACTTCAAGATAAGGCAGTCACTGTAGATGAATACCAAAAAGCTCAAGATAAATGGATGAAAGAAAAAGAAGAATCCAATAAAAAAGCGCAAGAAGACCTTGCAAAACATGTAAAATAAAGGTAAAGGAGTTGGTTTGTAGCCGACTCCTTTTATATTCTTCGAAAATCTCTTCAAACCACGTCAGTTCTATCTGATGACTTCAAATCCGTGCTTAGAGTTGCTTGTGGCTAACTTTCCTAGTTCGCTCTTTGATTTTTATTGAGTATTAGCTATCTTGTAGTAAAAAAATCCTGAGAATTTCTAACTCTCAGGATTTTTCGTGTTTACTGTTGTGGTTGTTGAAATTGAGGGGCCTGTGGTTGTTGTTGGATTTGTTGGCCAGGTTGTCCCTGATTTGGATTCGTTGGAGCAGGATTATTTGATTGTTGACCAGGAGTAGGTGTTACTTGTGTACTTGTATTTTCATTTGTGGTAGAGGGATTCTCTACTTCTGATTGTGTTTGTTGTGTATCAGGAGTACTCCATGTATTTCTTGCTCCGTTTAGGAATACGAACTGCCCGTTTCTATATAGTCCCTCAGGCATTGTCCAATCTCCAGGATGGTTATTTTGAGTAAGGTAGCTCATCATGCTACGATAAACTCTAGCAGCAACTGTGAGACCATCACCTACAATAGGAGTGAGACGGTTGCTATAACCTGTCCAAACGGCCATTGAATACTTACGAGTATAACCGACAAACAGTTCATCCGGAGCTACAAGTTGATTCGACTTGATATGATTTTCAATTTCTTCATCGGTATAGTTAGAAGTACCTGTTTTCCCTGCTTGAGGAATTCCAGGCAGATAGGCGTTGTAACCTGTTCCAGATGTCAAGACTGTTTTCATCATTTCTGTCATCATGTAGGCAGTAGACTCTTTCATAGCTCTTGTACCAGCGTCAGAAAATTCTTTTTCACTACCATCACTAAAGACGATTTTATTGATGTACATTGGTTTGTGGTAAATACCGCCATTTGCGAATGCAGCGTAGGCTGCAGCCATTTTTTCACTGCTTGCCCCGTATTGTTTACTAGATTCAGTTGTATTACTTGAAATAGCATTTGAATAGTGTATTACAGGATAGTCAATTCCTAAACCATTTAGGAAGTTTTTAGCTCTGTCTAAACCAACCTTGTTTAGTGTCTCAACGGCAGGTACGTTACGAGATTGTTGAAGGGCATATTGCAGAGTAATATTACCAAAATATGCTCGATCCCAGTTGTAAACAGGGGTACTTGTACCAGGATAGTTATAAGGAATATCGTGGACAGTAGTTGCAGTTGAATCGTATACACCGTATTCTAAGGCTGGGGCATAATCAGTGATTGGTTTCATGGTTGATCCCCAGTCACGGTTGGTTTCCACAGCTTGGTTGGTACCAAATGAAACGTTACTTGCTTGGTGACGTGCTCCAAGTTGAGCGATGACTTTACCATTGGAAGTATCTACGATAGTTGAGGCTACTTGAAGGTCATCATCTGGATAAGAGACATACTCATCTGTATTGTAAATATCCCAAAGTCGTTGTTGAATTCCCTTGTCTACATTTGTGTAGACTTCCATCCCAGTAGTAAGAAGATTATATCCAGTTTCGTGCTCTACTTGTTCAATAACCTCTTTTAGATAGTTATCCATATATGCTGGATAAGTAGCAGCCGACTTAAGACTTTGTAAACCATCAGTGATAGGTGTGTTGACGGCTTTTTCATATTGCTCAGCACTAATGTAATCTTGCCCTCTCATTTCTGAAAGAACTAAATTACGACGGTCTAGTGCTGCTTCCGGATGAGAGTAAGGATCGTATTGGTTAGGTGCCTGAGGCATACCTGCTAGCAAAGCTAATTGAGGTAAAGATAAATCCTTTAGATCTTTTCCATAGTAATTTTGGGCTGCTGTCTGCATTCCATAATTACCATTTGACATATAGACCTTATTGATGTAGTAGGTAAGAATTTCCTGTTTGGTAGCTTTTTGTTCCAATTGGATAGCGAGCCAAGCCTCTTGTGCTTTTCGAGAGATGTTTTGATCCGAAGTTGATGTTGAGAAATAGGTTAACTTAATCAACTGCTGGGTTAGGGTTGATCCACCTTGTAAAGAATTACTTTGTAAGTTACGTAAGAAGGCTCCCATAATACGAATTGTGTCTATCCCTCTGTGGTCAAAGAAGCGATGGTCTTCGATAGACACGATGGCTTTGACTAAATCAGTAGGAATTTCATTGGCCTGAGCGTTCACTCGGCGTTCAGAGCCCAGGTCGGCAATGAGTTCGTTATTATTGTCGTAAATTTTGCTAGAAGTTGTCGCAACTAATTTACTATCTGATAGGGCTGGAGCTTTGCTCACAAAATAGAGGAAAACTCCTCCACCCAATAGAAATAATGCGATAAAGAGAGTTAGGAAAAAAATCCCAGTATACTTTACTATTCGCATAAGAATGTATTTATTCATCTTGTTTACCACCTAGTAAATGTTCTTTGATGACATCGAGATAGGGAATTTGCGGAAATGCCCCTAGTTTTATCTGGTAACCGTATTCTCGTATGTATCCAAGTGGCATTGATTTTTGCCCCTTATCTTGATGATAGAAGCGAATCAAATCATGTGCCGGTAATAAGTAGGTTTCTTGCTGAGAAGAAAAGTGAAGAAGGACAAAGCAGATTCCTTGTTGGGCAAGGACTTGTTCCATATGCTGAATCTGATGTGGATGGAAATTTTTCATCGGAATCGCACGTTTTTGTTTTGTTTCCTTGGCTTCAAAGTCGATGTAATATCCTTTATAAACGCCAGAATAGTCTGTCGTTGAAGCTTGTCGAAAATAGGCTTCAACAATCTTGGCACGACTTCGTTGTGGATAGTCCACTCGTACGATTTGAATAGGAGTCGGTTTTTTGTGTATAACTGCCAATCCCTGAGACAAATAGTAGTCGTTGGTAGCATTGATCATCTTTTCAAAAGACATTCCTCTGTTTGCGAAATTTTTGGATTGAGAAAGAGAGGCTTGTCTTTTTTGGGATGAAATTTTATGAGGATAGTTGACCATAATTCTCCTTATTGGTACAATAACATCACTCTATTATACCATAATTTTACACAGAAAGGGTTAAAAATGACTACAGCTTTGGTTTTGGGCTATTCTGCTTTTGATTTGGGTTTATTTTCTGACAAGGATCCTCGTCTGAAATTGATTAAAAAAGCGATACGTAAAGATTTAGAGGCTATGGCAGCAGATGGGGTGTCTTGGCTTGTGTTTACAGGGACTTTAGGATTTGAATATTGGGTTCTAGAGGTTGCGCAGGAGATGAAAACAGAATATGGCTTTCAGTTGGCCACCATTTTTGCTTTTGAAACCCATGGGGAAAATTGGAATGAAGCCAATCAGCTGAAACTGAGCCGTTTTAAGCAGGTAGACTTTGTCAAATATGCTTATCCTCGCTATGAACACGCGGGGCAGCTAAGAGATTACCAGCAGTTCTTACTGGAAAATACGAATAGTTCTTATCTTTTTTATGATGAAGAAAATGCAACGAAACTAGCTTATTTTTACCAAAAGATGAAAAATCAAGAGGACTATTTTGTAAAGAGATTAACATTTGATCAGCTAAATGAACTTGCTGAAAATTTTTCCGAAAATTGAAGCTTTGACCTTGATTTTTGTTTGTCTTTTTTTATATAATAATACTAGCAACTGAGAATGGAGAGAGACATGGCAGGTATTATTTTTTCGGCGAAAGATATTTTTGAACAAGAGTTTGGACGTGAGGTCCGTGGCTATAGTAAGGTAGAAGTTGATGAGTTTTTAGACGATGTCATCAAGGACTATGAAACCTATGCTGCCTTGGTCAAGTCACTTCGTCAGGAAATTGCTGATTTGAAGGAAGAATTAGCTCATAAACCAAAACCTTCACCAGTTCAAACAGAACCTCTTGAAGCTACAACAACAAGTTCTATGACGAACTTTGATATTTTAAAACGTTTGAATCGTCTTGAAAAAGAAGTGTTTGGTAAACAAATTTTAGATAACTCAGGATTTTAAGAGCTTATTTAAAAAGTGCAATTTTTGGATAATCGCGTGAAGAGAATTTCTTTTCATGAGGAAAGTCCATGCTAGCACAGGCTGTGATGCCTGTAGTGTTTGTGCTAGGCGAAACCATAAGCCTAGGGACGAGAAATCGTTACGGCAGTTGAAATGGCTAAGTCCTTGGATAGGTCAGAGTAGGCTTGAAAGTGCCACAGTGACGGAGTCTTTCTGGAAACAGAGAGAGTGGAACGCGGTAAACCCCTCAAGCTAGCAACCCAAATTTTGGTCGGGGCATGGAGTGCACGGAAACGAACGTAGTACTCTGACTGCTATCAGCTAGAGCTGTTAGTGGTAGACAGATGATTATCGAAAGAAGTGGTCCTAGTCACTTCTGGAACAAAACATGGCTTATAGAAAATTGCATATAGGTTGGGGCTGAGAAATTTTCTCAACCTCATTTTTTAAAGTGGACATATAGAAAGGTCTTGTAAGACTGTAAAATGAAAAAAGAATTTAATTTAATTGCAACTGTGGCAGCTGGTTTGGAAGCTGTCGTGGGAAGAGAAGTGCGAGAGTTGGGCTACGATTGTCAAGTTGAAAATGGACGTGTGCGTTTTCAAGGAGACGTGAGAGCTATTATCGAAACCAACCTCTGGCTTCGGGCAGCAGATCGTATCAAAATTATCGTAGGAACCTTTCCAGCTAAGACTTTTGAGGAACTGTTTCAGGGAGTTTTCGCTTTAGATTGGGAAAATTATTTACCACTCGGAGCTCGGTTCCCGATTTCAAAAGCCAAATGTGTTAAGTCCAAACTTCACAATGAACCAAGTGTACAGGCAATTTCTAAGAAAGCTGTTGTCAAGAAATTGCAGAAACACTATGCTCGTCCAGAAGGTGTTCCTCTGATGGAGAATGGCCCAGAGTTTAAGATTGAGGTTTCTATTCTAAAGGATGTGGCAACTGTCATGATTGATACGACAGGATATAGCCTCTTTAAACGAGGTTATCGTACCGAAAAGGGTGGCGCTCCTATCAAGGAAAATATGGCGGCAGCCATTTTGCAACTTTCTAACTGGTATCCAGACAAGCCTTTGATTGATCCGACCTGTGGTTCGGGGACTTTCTGTATCGAGGCTGTCATGATTGCTCGAAAGATGGCACCAGGACTTCGTCGCTCTTTTGCATTTGAGGAATGGAACTGGGTCAGTGATCGTTTGATCCAAGAAGTGCGCACAGAAGCGGCCCAAAAAGTGGATCGTGAACTGGAACTGGATATCATGGGTTGTGATATTGATGCTCGCATGGTGGAGATTGCTAAGGCTAATGCTCAGGCAGCTGGTGTTGCAGGAGACATTACTTTTAAGCAGATGCGCGTGCAGGATTTGCGTTCTGATAAAATCAACGGTGTGATTATCTCCAATCCGCCTTATGGTGAACGTTTATCAGATGATGCAGGGGTGACCAAGCTTTATGCTGAGATGGGTGAGGTTTTTGAACCTCTCAAGACTTGGAGTAAGTTTATCCTAACTAGTGATGAAGCCTTTGAAAGCAAGTATGGTAGCCAAGCGGACAAGAAGCGTAAACTGTATAACGGAACCCTGAAAGTGGATCTGTATCAATATTTTGGTCAGCGTATCAAACGCCAAGAAGTAAAGTAGGAAGGTAAACTCATGACTAAGAAGAGACGGGATCGTCATAAAAATGAAGGACAAGAACCGCGATTTGATTTTGATGAAGCAAAAGAGTTAACAGTTGGTCAAGCTATTCGTAAAAATGAAGAAGTAGAAGCAGGGGTATTGCCTGAAGATTCCATTTTAGATAAGTATCTCAAGCAACACAAAGATGAAATTGAGGCAGATAAGTTTGCGACTCGCCAATACAAAAAGGAGGAATTAGTCGAAACGCAGAGTTTGGACGATCTTATCCAAGAGATTCGGGAGGAGACAGCTGTTGAGCCTACGATAGTAGAGAATGATTTCATCCAGTTTGATGACTTAGAATCTACACAAGTGACAGAAACTCCTTTTGATGAGGAATTTGACACTGAGGAGGCAGTCGAAACAGAGTATCCAATGGTGGATAGTGAAGATGGGAAAAGCGTTAAGAAACAGATTCTTTATGGCTTGTTAGCTGCCCTAGGAATTCTTATTATTGGGACTGGTTATTATGTTTATCGTCAAGTTACTCGCTCAACACAGGAAATCCAAACGGCTCAATCATCGTCTAGTGAGCAGAATGTTCAGCCTATTTTAGAAGATTTTAATAGTCAATACGATGCCTTCTACACAGATAGCAATAAAACAGCTTTGAAGAATAGCCAGTTTGAAAAGCTACCTCAACTCAAGGCTTTACTTGATAAGCTGGAAGGTACTCGTGAACATACGCTTGCCAAATCGAAATATGACAGCTTAGAAACGCAAATCAAGGCCATCCAAGAAGTCAATGCACAATTTGAAAAACCAGCTATTGTGGATGGTGTTCTAGATACCAGTGTCAAAGCCAAATCGAATGCTAAATTTACAGATATTAAAACTGGGAATACTGAGATTGATAAAGTGCTAGATAAGGCTATTAGCCTCGGTAAGAGCCAGCAAACAAGTACGTCTAGCTCAAGCTCAGGTCAAACTAGCAGTTCTAGTCAAGCAAGTTCAAATTCTTCTACCGACAGTACTACAAGTAACGCCAGTCCATCTTCAAGCGCCTCATCAAACAATTCAGTTTCTGCGCGGGATGATAGCTATGGTGGTTTATCAAGTTCTGGAGTCAACCTACAAAGAGCTTCAAGCCGTGTACCGTTCAATCAATCAGCTGTAGATGATAGTAACAACTCTGCTTGGGATTTCGCGGATGGCGTTTTGGAACAAATTTTAGCGACTTCACGTTCACGTGGTTATATCACTGGTAACCAATACATCCTTGAACGTGTCAATATCGTTAATGGCAATGGTTATTACAACCTCTACAAGCCAGATGGAACCTATCTCTTTACCCTTAACTGTAAGACAGGTTACTTTGTTGGAAATGGTTCTGGACATGCGGATGACTTGGACTACTAAGCAGTCGTTACAAAATTCTTTCTTTTCAAAAGTAAAAATGATAAAATAAAACAAATTAAACAAGAGGAGTGTCAAATGACAAAAGCTAACTTTGGTGTCGTAGGTATGGCCGTAATGGGTCGTAACCTTGCCCTTAATATTGAATCTCGTGGTTACACAGTTGCTATCTACAACCGTAGTAAAGAAAAAACTGAAGATGTGATTGCTTGCCATCCTGAAAAGAACTTTGTACCAAGCTATGACGTTGAAAGTTTTGTAAACTCAATCGAAAAACCTCGTCGTATCATGCTGATGGTTCAAGCTGGACCTGGTACAGATGCTACAATTCAAGCCCTTCTTCCACACCTTGATAAAGGTGATATCTTGATTGACGGAGGAAATACTTTCTACAAAGATACCATCCGTCGTAACGAAGAATTGGCAAACTCAGGTATCAACTTTATCGGTACTGGGGTTTCTGGTGGTGAAAAAGGTGCCCTTGAGGGTCCTTCTATCATGCCTGGTGGACAAAAAGAAGCCTACGAATTGGTTGCGGATGTTCTTGAAGAAATCTCAGCTAAAGCACCAGAAGATGGCAAACCATGTGTGACTTACATCGGTCCTGATGGAGCTGGTCACTATGTGAAAATGGTTCACAACGGTATCGAGTATGGTGATATGCAATTGATCGCAGAAAGCTATGACTTGATGCAACACTTGCTAGGCCTTTCTGCAGAAGATATGGCTGAAATCTTTACTGAGTGGAACAAGGGTGAATTGGACAGCTACTTGATCGAAATCACAGCTGATATCTTGAGCCGTAAAGACGATGAAGGTCAAGATGGACCAATCGTAGACTACATTCTTGATGCCGCAGGTAACAAGGGAACTGGTAAATGGACTAGCCAATCATCACTTGACCTTGGTGTGCCATTGTCACTCATCACTGAGTCAGTATTTGCACGTTACATTTCAACTTACAAAGAAGAACGTGTACATGCTAGCAAGGTTCTTCCAAAACCAGCTGCCTTCCAATTTGAAGGAGACAAGGCTGAGTTGATTGAAAAAATCCGTCAAGCTCTTTACTTCTCAAAAATCATTTCATACGCACAAGGTTTTGCTCAATTGCGTGTAGCTTCTAAAGAAAACAACTGGAACTTGCCATTTGCAGACATCGCATCTATCTGGCGTGATGGCTGTATCATCCGTTCTCGTTTCTTGCAAAAGATTACAGATGCTTACAACCGTGATGCAGATCTTGCTAACCTTCTTTTGGATGAGTACTTCTTGGATGTTACTGCTAAGTACCAACAAGCAGTACGTGATATCGTAGCTCTTGCTGTTCAAGCTGGTGTACCAGTGCCAACATTCTCAGCAGCTATTACTTACTTTGATAGCTACCGTTCAGCTGACCTTCCAGCTAACTTAATCCAAGCGCAACGTGACTACTTTGGTGCCCACACTTACCAACGTAAAGACAAAGAAGGAACATTCCACTACTCTTGGTATGACGAAAAATAAGTAGGTCTGCCATGGGGAAACGGATTTTATTACTTGAGAAAGAACGAAATCTAGCTCACTTTTTAAGTTTGGAACTCCAAAAAGAGCAATACCGAGTTGATCAGGTTGAGGAGGGGCAAAAAGCCCTCTCCATGGCTCTTCAGACAGACTATGACTTGATTTTATTGAATGCTCAACTGGGGGATATGACAGCTCAGGATTTTGCAGATAAGCTGAGTCGGACTAAGCCAGCTTCAGTGATCATGGTCTTGGACCATCGTGAAGAATTGCAAGATCAGCTTGAGGCAATCCAACGCTTTGCCGTTTCTTACATCTATAAGCCAGTTATTATTGAGAATCTGGTAGCTCGTATTTCAGCGATTTTCCGAGGTCGGGACTTTATCGACCAACACTGTAGTCAGATGAAGGTTCCAACTTCTTACCGCAATCTGCGTATGGATGTAGAACATCATACCGTTTATCGTGGCGAGGAGATGATTGCTCTGACTCGTCGTGAGTATGACCTTTTGGCTACTCTAATGGGAAGCAAGAAAGTTCTGACTCGTGAGCAGTTGTTGGAAAGTGTCTGGAAGTATGAAAGTGCGACCGAAACCAATATCGTGGATGTCTATATCCGTTATCTACGTAGCAAGCTTGATGTAAAAGGTCAAAAAAGCTACATTAAAACCGTGCGTGGTGTTGGTTATGCCATGCAAGAATAGAAAGGCAGTCACGGTCGTGTAACTGCTGTTTGAGCTCTATACTATCTGTAACAGGAATTCCTGAACTCCAGATAGTATGGGGCTTTTTTTGAAGAGGCAAAAATGCAGGTCCCTAGATGTCTTGTAAGGCTTCAAAGAGATGGTCAGAGAGAATGACTTTTTCTTGACATTAGTTTATACTCAATGAAAATGAAAGAGCAAACTGGGAAGCTAGCTACAGGTTGCTCAAAACACTAGTTTTGAGGTTGCCGATGGAAGCTAACGTGATGTGAAGAGATTTTCGAAGAGTATTGGTATCTGATAAGCTTTTCTTTCATAGTTCTCTACTTTTTGATACTCAAAAGGGATGAGCTAGCTTCAGGTGTAGTTAATATACTCTTTATAAGTATTCGAAAAAATGGAATTTATCATAGTTTTGAAGAAAATGGGGATTTTATTTTTGTTGAAATATTATAATATAATAAATGCTTCAAATTCTGAAATATTCTGAAAATAATGGAAAATAATAAATAATAATTAATATAATTGACAAATCTGATTATATAAATTATAATGTTGAGTGTATGTGTATGTGTATTACATGCTATTTTTTAGAAATCAAAAGGAGAAAATGTAATGTATTTTAATCGTAAAAATGCAGAGCAAAAGAACTGGAGAATGATCAAAAAAGGAAAGCACTTCCTATTCGGTTGTTCTCTTGTTTTTGCGGTCGGAGCTAGCTTAGCTACTCAAGTGGTTCATGCAAACACAGCAGAAACTACTGTAGCAAATAACTCGACTACTGGGGATGTTAACCCTACACCGAACGGAGATGGCAAGACCTATGAGGCACCTGCTGCTGTAGCAGAAATCAAGCCAGAAGTTGCTACAACACCAGCTGTAGCAGAAAAACTTGATGGAGAAACTGCAAAAGAAGTTAAAACTTTAGACAAAACTAAACTAGAAAACTACATTGCAGAAATCGAAGCAAAATTAGCTAACGGAACATACGAAAACAAAACAGAAGAGAGTGTTGCGGTATTAAAAGCTGACTTAGAAGCTGCAAAAGCTACATTAGCAAACGCAACAACTCAAGCAGAAATTAAAAAAGCTTACAGCAAATTAGTAACTACAGCGAACACTAAATTAAAAAACAAACCTGTAGAGAAAAAAGAAACTCCAGCAGTAGACACTACTAACGGACAACCAACTGTAGGTAAAAAAGCAGAAAACACTGAGAAAAAATCAGAATCTAACTCAATCGAAAACACAGGATCTAACGACTCACGTAACGGTAAAGCATTAGATAAGAATAATGCTTTTAGAGCGGAAGTTGCCTATTCAGAAGGTACAAATGCAGCCGCAAATGGTCATAGTGATACCTATATCCTTAATGATGTTAATAAAGCCACGTCTACAGATGACGCTGTTAATGCAGTTTCTAGAGTTACAAATTATAAAGTTAAATATAATAAAGACGCTAGTGGGAAGATTACTTCATTAGATTGGCTTGTCTTTTATAATGATCATGCAGAAAATCTATCTAATACGTATAATACAGATGGAGGAGATGTATATCGAAATTTCATCCAAATTCCTGCAGAAGTTAATATGCCAACTAGCATTACACGTGCAAAATATAACTCTCCAATCCAAGGTAAATTAAATCCTAAAACTAAAAAACTTGAACGTACAAAACCTGATGGTTCAGCATTGAGTAGTTCTGTAACGTTTGAAAATCCAGCACCAGCTACAGCTGCTGGATTACCATTAGACAAAAAAGATACCTTTTCTCTGGCTTCTGGTTGGGAAAGTGGTATCTATGGTCGTTCTATAGAAAAACTTGCCGGTCAGGAGGACAGATATTTCAAGAGTGCGGCATCTAATTCTTCTCCGAGAACTAAAGAGTTATTGGATAATGTTGCCTTGAATGACAAACGTTTGATTGTGGATCGTTCGACTACGGGTGGTTCAGGTTATGATGGCTATGCATGGAGTTTTAGAACTGAAGTTCCTGCAACAACATCTAACGAACAGTTGAAAGATATGAAGGTTGTGTTTGGTATGATGCGTAGCGCCACTGCTGGTGCCAATGCAGGTTTCGCCAACATTGCAACTAACCCTATAAAGATGTGGCAGTCTGATGTTTCCACACCAACAGCGAAAGATCAAACTGTAAAAGTTGGTCAAAAACCAGATGCGACAAAATCAATTGGAAACTTAGATACTCTTCCAAAAGGAACAACAGTTAAGTACAAGGATGCAGTAGATACACAAACTCCAGGTGAAAAACGAGCAACAGCAGTTGTAACTTACCCGGATAAATCTACAAAAGAAGTTCCTGTAAAAGTAATTGTTGAAAAAGAAGCAGTAGCACCAGCTAAGCCAGTTACTCCAAAACCAGAAGCACCAAAACCAAGCACGCCAGCGCCAGATGCAGCAACTAACAAACCAGCGGCAGGTGCAGCAACTAACAAACCAGCGGCAGGTGCAGCGACTAACAATCCAGCAGCAACACCAACAACTAGTGGTCCAGAAATTGTCAATGATTTGGCAGGTAAAGCAAGTACGCCAGCGGATGTGACTATCAAAGCACCAGCAGGTTCAACTGTTAAGCTTTACAACACAGATGGTGTTGTGATCGGTGAAGCGGTAGCTAACGACCAAGGTGTAGCAACTGTTCACCCTACAAACAGTCTTCCAGAAGGAGAGATTACAGCTACTTCAACACCAGCAGGTGGAACAGAGTCAGCTAAGAGTGCACCGATTACAGTTACGAAAACACCATTAACTATTATTGATGGTGGGGTTACTGGTAATAATGATACTAGACTATTAGTAAGTAAAGAGACTATTACAGTATATCCTGGTGATAAAATTGATGTTGATGTTGTAGCTCAAGCTACAGCTTTAGAGAAATTTTCAGTTGAGAAAAATCCGACAGCTATAAAAGGAGTATTACCATCAGGGGGATACCTAGGATCTTCAAATGGAGCTACGATTAACCAACGTGATGCTAAATATAGTGGTACTGTTGCAATGGATCAGCCAGCAGGAACTAACAGTATTGTCTTTCATGCAAGTAATCGAGATAAACCAACAAAGATATACAGAGAACTTAAAGTAATAGTCCTTGAGACTGCTAAGAAATATGAACCAGTTGCAGGTACAAAAGTAGATATTGCAGATTCTAACGGCGTTAGTGAAACTGAAAAGAACAAGATTATCGAAGCAGTGAAATCTGCTAACCCGAGTCTTCCAGCAAATTCACAATACAGTGTGGATGAAAAAGGAAATCTTACTATCACTTATCCTGATGGATCAAAAGATAAGATTGCAGCAGCATATCTAGTAAATCCAGCAACTCCAGTAGTAGCTCCAACAGTAGAGATTCCTTACTCTAATAAAGCTACTAAAGAAGTTTATGTATACGGTGGGGAAGAAAATTCATTCGATATCAAATTCAAAGATGATAGCGGAAAAATTGCAAGTGCTACTGTAAAACAAGGTGGTAACAAAGCATTTGCTGATGTTGCAGGTGAAGCAAATACTATCAACACTCAGTATGGATTTAAAGCAAATGTTATCAATGCTGAAACTCCAGCGACAGCAGATGCACCAGCAGTCATTACTTACTCAGGTACTCCAGCAGCAACAGATGGTTTATCAAAAGAAAGACTAGATGCAGCAACTAAAGGAGAAAATCCAGAAGGTTTGGCTTTGGGATGGCGTTATGCAACTGCGACGGATAAAGATGGTGCATATATTGAGAATGGAGCAACAAATGCTTCAAACGCAACGGACCCAGGTTCATTCCGTGTCATGCTTAAGGGACAAACTCAAAAATATGACATTGCAACACCAACTGAAAAAGTTACTGTAGCAGATCCAGCTAACGTAACAGATGCTGACTTGGCTAAAATCAAAGAGAAGCTTCAACTTGAGTACTCTCAAAACAACGATGATGCTAACTTAGCAGACAAAAAAGGTACAGCTGTAGCTGATAAAGATGCTAAGATCCAATCAGTAACAAAAGATGACAAAGGAAATCTTGTTGTAACCTATAAAGATGGTTCTCAAGATAAAAAACCATTGTCAGAATTTGTAACTAAAGAAACAACAGCAGTAGCACCAACAGTAGAGATTCCTTACTCTAATAAAGATACTAAAGAAGTTTATGTATACGCTGGAGAAGAAAACTCATTCGATATCAAATTCAAAGATGATAGCGGAAAAATTGCAAGTGCCACTGTAAAACAAGGTGGTAACAAAGCGTTTGCTGATGTTGCAGGTGAAGCAAATACTATCAATACTCAGTATGGATTTAAAGCAAATGTTATCAATGCTGAGACTCCAGCGACAGAAAAAGCCCCAGCAGTCATTACTTATTCAGGTACTCCAGCAGCGACAGATGGTTTAGCAAAAGACAAACTAGAGGCAGCAACTAAAGGAGAAAATCCAGAAGGTATGGCTTTAGGATGGCGTTATGCAACTGCAACGGATAAAGATGGTGCATTTATTGAGAATAAAGCAGTAGGTAGCTCAACTGCAACTGATCCAGGTGCATTCCGTGTCATGCTTAAGGGTCAAACTCAAAAATATGACATTGCAACTCCAACTGAAAAAGTTACTGTAGCAGATCCAGCTAACGTAACAGATGCTGACCTGGCTAAAATCAAAGAAAAAGTCCAACTTGAGTACTCTCAAAACAAC
>NZ_VMND01000014.1:0-117276 GCF_013277555.1 Streptococcus sp. k-163
CGTCTGCTACACCTTTATCTTTTGCATCATTTACTGCTGTTTGAGCTGCTGCTGCTTCTTCTGGTGTTGTTGCGTTATCTGGCTGTGCATTAATAGCGTCTGTTGCTGCTTTTGCTTTCGCTTTTGCATCTTCCTTAGCTGCTGCTTTTTCTGCGTCAGTTAAGTCAGTACGCGCATCGATTGCTTTTTCTTTCTCAGCTAATTCATCTGCAACTGCTTTCTTAGCTGCTTCTTTAGCTACTGGGTTTACTTTCGCTATTTCTCCAGTTCCTGCTTCTTTAGCTGTATCTACCGCTGCGTCTGTTGTTGCTGCATCGATTGCATCTGTTGCTTTCTTAGCTTCTGCTGCTGCTTTATCTTTAGCTGCTTTCTTCTCGTCATCTGTCAAGTCTGTACGAGCGTCAATTGCATCTACTTTAGCTTTAAGAGCATCTTCAACTGCTTTCTTAGCTGCTGGTTTCTTAGCCGCTGCTGGATCTACAGCTTTAACATCTGCTACACCTTTATCTTTTGCACCATTTACTGCTGTTTGCGCTTCTGCTGCTTTTTCTGGTGTTGCTGCGTTACTTGGTTGAGCATCGATTGCATCTGTTGCTTCCTTAGCTTTATCTTGCGCATCTTTCTTAGCTGCTGCTTTTTCTTCATCAGTTAAGTCAGTACGTCCGTCGATGGCTTTTTCTTTCTCAGCTAATTCATCTGCGATTGCTTTCTTAGCTGCTTCTTTAGCTACTGGGTTTACAGCTTTAACGTCTGCTACACCTTTATCTTTTGCATCATTTACTGCTGTTTGAGCTGCTGCTGCTTCTTCTGGTGTTGTTGCGTTATCTGGCTGTGCATTAATAGCGTCTGTTGCTGCTTTTGCTTTCGCTTTTGCATCGTCCTTAGCTGCTGCTTTTTCTGCATCTGTTAAGTCAGTACGTCCGTCGATGGCTTTTTCTTTCTCAGCTAATTCATCTGCGATTGCTTTCTTAGCTGCTTCTTTAGCTACTGGGTTTACAGCTTTAACGTCTGCTACACCTTTATCTTTTGCACCATCTACTGCTGTTTGTGCTTCTGTTGCTTTTTCTGGTGTTTCTGCATTATCTGGCTGCGCGTTAATAGCGTCTGTTGCTGCTTTGGCTTTCGCTTTTGCATCGTCCTTAGCTGCTGCTTTTTCTGCGTCAGTTAAGTCAGTACGTGCATCGATTGCTTTTTCTTTATCAGCTAATTCATCCGCAACTGCTTTCTTAGCTGCTTCTTTAGCTACTGGATTTACTTTCGCAATTTCACCAGTACCAGCAGTTTTAGCTGCATCTACTGCATCGTTTGTTGTTGCAGAGTCGATAGCTTTAGTTGCTTCTGCTGCTGCCGTATTATTTTTCGCAATTGCTGCGTCTTTTTCTGCTTGTGTTAGATTTGGATTTGCTTTAATAGCGTCTTCTTTCGCTTTACGAGCTGCTTCAACATCTGCTTTTGCTGCGTCTTTTTTCGCTACTACTGGGTTATCTGCTGCAATTGCAGTTGTACCAGATTCTTTCGCTTTGTCTAATGCATCTTTTGTTGTTACATTAGCATCATTAATTGCTGTTAATGCTTTTTCTTTATCAGCATTTACTTTATCGATTGCTGCTTGTTTCTCGTCATCAGTAGCATTTGGAGTTTTATTGATGGCAGCAATTTGGGCTTCTGCTGCTTTTTCTACTGCCTCAATAGCTGGTTGTTTATCAAGAGTTACAAAGTCTGATAATGGTTTTTTATCTGTAGATCCGTCTGTGTATGTTACTACAAGTTTTCCATCAGCATCTTTTTCTACTGATTTAATCTTAGTCTTAGCATCTTCAGCATCTACAGTTTTACCTTTTTTGTCTGCAAAGTTGGCATCATCATTAGATTGAGCATACTCAATTTGTAATTTTTCTTTGATTTTTTCTAGGTCAGCTTCTGTTACGTTAGCTGGATCTGCTACAGCTACTTTTTCTGTTGGAGTCGCTATATCGTATTTAAATGTTTGATTTTTAACTAGGAAGTGAGCGTATCCTGGTTTTTGTCTCGCATTAGGATCTTTATCTAGCGCTCTATAATCAGTGTTTGAAAGTTTACCATCGTTGTCTTTAGAAACAATAAAACTTGTCCACTGTTGCCCAGCTGGTAGATTAGTTTTACCAGTCATCTTGATAGTAGCAGTTCTTTTATCTTCAGATACTGAACCTTCTCCAGTCACTGCACCATTTTCAACTTTACCTGTTGGTAATCCATAGCCTGCTGCATTATTCCCTGAAATATCTCCAGGTCCACGTAAGTAAAGATCTTTAACTTCATTTTCATCTGTACCTTTGAAAGTTAAATCAGTGTTTTCACCTGTATAAACATAGATTTGTTTATTAGCTTCATTCGAGTATGGAAGTGCTACTTTTGGAGCTACGTTTACAAAATCTGCTAATGCTTTTGTATCTTTAGAACCATCTTTATATGTTACTACAACATTATTTCCTTCTCTTTCAATTCTTTCAACACGTTCAGTTGGGTTTTCAACCTCTTTTCCTTGTTTATCAAGAAGATTTTTATCTGGGTTTGTAGCAGAGTATTGAATCTTAATACTGTCTTTAATCTGGTTAAACTCGTCTTCTGTGATATTATTAGCATTTGCTACAGTAACTTTTGTCTCTGGATCTTTAATATCATATTTTGCTGTTTGAGCTTTTAATTTGATAGTGAATGATCCTGGATCACTTGCATATGCCTGCTCTGTTGCAGTATTTTTGATATAGGCACCATCAGTATCTGTAGCCGTTGCATAGCGAGTTACAATTTTCAGCTCTCCTTCTGCTGTTTTAGGGAATGAACTTGCAGGAATTCCAGAATTGTCTTTTGAAATGTTACCTTTAATTTTTACAATAGCAGGGGTCTCAGCTGTTGCTACTGTTTCAGTTGAAATTTTTTCAACTGTTGTATTAAACTCATTATTTAAAATATTTGGATTTGATGCATCTTTAGGTGGTTGTTCTACATTTCCACCGCGGGTTATTGTTGCTGATGCTACTTTTCCACTATCATCTTTAAATTTAATAGGAAGCTCAAAGTCTTCATTAGCATATACATAAACGTCTTTTTTACCATCTACAGAGAAAGGAATTTCAACTGTTGGCGCTGCGTTTACACGTGCTACATTTGCAACTGGAGTAGTATCTACTGAATCGTCTTTATAGGTAACAGTAACTGTTCCATTTGCAACAGTGATGTCTTTCACTACTGAAGATTTATCTGCTAAAACTTCCCCTTTGTGAGACGCTAGTCGTGCATCTTGCATCGTTGCCTTATCAGAATATTGAATCTTAATTTTCTCTTTAATTTTAGCAATATCTGCTTCAGTTAAACTATCAATATTCGAAACAACAGTCTTATCAGCATTGGATTCTGGTTGTTGAATGCTGTATTTGTATGTTTGAGACTTAAGAACAATTCTGAAGTATCCATCTGCATTTGCACCACTACTATTAGTTGACATTGTAGAACCATCTTTTGCAGTTATGCGAAGATAACGGTCACCCATAGCGAAGTTTTGATCTTCCGTCTTCGTATAGTTTCTATTACCCATGATAGTATCATTAGGTTGACCTGTCATTCTTACTGTTAATGGTGTATCTGTTTCTGTGGTGATTTTATTGAAATTATATCCATATCCATCTGTTACAGTTGTATCATTTACAGTTTTGAACTTTTGATTTGATGCTTGTGTTACTTCAGCGTATGTTACTTTGTTCGTTGATGAGTTGATTTTAAATTCTACATTAGCTTCTTCTTTGTTATAAACATAGATTTCTTTTGTAGTATCATTTGAAAACTCTGCAGTGTAAGTAATGTTATCTACAGTTTTTGAAGTTTCTGTACGTAACGCATTCTCTTTATCCATCTCTTTACCGTTACGTGGGTCGTTAGAACCTGTGTTTTCGATTGAGTTAGAATCAGATTTCTTTTCTGTATTTTCTGCTTTTTTACCTACAGTTGGTTTACCTTCAGTAGTATCTACTGCTGGAGTTTCTTTTTTCTCTACAGGTTTGTTTTTTAATTTTGAGCTTACTGTAGTGACAAGTTTGCTGTAAGCTTTTTTGAGTTCAGCTTGAGTAGTTGCGTTCGCTAATGTAGCTTTTGCAGCTTCTAAGTCAGATTTTAATACTGCAACACTTTCTTCCGTTTTGTTATCGTAAGAACCGTTAGAAAGTTTTGTTTCAATTTCTGAAATGTAGCTTTCAAGTTGAGTTTTGTTCAAAGCTGGCGCTACTTCTGTCGCAGGCTTAGACTCGTCTTTTTCAGATTGTGGGCTGGCGTTTTCAGTAACCTGTTGTCCCTGAATCTCAGCCGCTTGAACTGATACAGCTCCATTACCTAAGAACATGAAAAGAGCAGCGACCGCTACACTAGCCGCTCCAAAGCTATATTTACGAATCGAATAACGCGTGACCTTTTCACGGTGCAAACGTTCAACACGACTCATAGAGTTTTTGTGTTCCATTTTTTTCTCCTTTTGGAAATTAGTTGATTTAGCTTCTACATAACAAAATTTATTACTTAAAAAGAATAAGCACTGTTCTCTTGTGTATGCAGAAACCTACACTCGTATTCTACCCTATTTTCAATATATATGCAAACTTTTTGACTTCAAATTTTTGCAAAAAAAAAAAGCGTTTTGGGAAAACAAGGAATTTTCAGACAATTTAAATTTGCATTTTTTTACGTTTAAATATATATTTAATCTCTATATTATACTGTTATATTTTTGTTCTATTTATACTTAATTGCAGAAGATGTTACATATATATAATTATAATTTGAGTAAGTTTAAAAACAAGCATTGACTATTAGCCCAAAATAAAACATGCTATCTAATTTGATAACATGTCCCCATTCTCATTTATAGTAAAGCCTCAAACTCAGCGACAGTCATGCCCAATTGCTCACTTGCAACCTCGGAAGTCAGAAGATGCTTACGAACCATATCTAGGAAGGCAAAGAGTTTCCCTCGCTCCAGTCCCTGTTCAAGACCACGCTCTAAACCTTGTTCAATACCTTCTGCACGACCACGTTCTAACCCTTTTTCTTCAGCTTGTTCCAAGGCATAGTCCTGCGCTAACAAGGCTTGTTCTTCTCGCATACGTAGTTGGCTAAACATCTTCCTGTCCTCCTCGGACCAGCTCTTGTAGTCCAGCAGTTGGTCTGCTTGACTGATAGCTCGCTCGGGTTCTTGAGTAAAGGGTTTATTACCGAAAAACTCCAACCACGGCTTACGAACCTCATCTTTGCTGGTTTCTCTGTATTTTTTTAGTTCTAAGAACGCCATCTTGACTAGATGGTTTTCCTGTCCATTAGTGCTGGTCTTACAACAGTGCCTCAAACTCAGCAACGGTCATGCCCAATTGCTGGCTAGCAACTTCAGATGTCAGTAGCTGTTGACGGACTAGATTTGCTAACATAGCGAAACTTCCTTCAGCTTTCCCACGCTCCAGTCCCTGTTCAAGACCACGCTCTAAACCTTGTTCAAGACCTTCCGCCCTAGCAGTCTCCAAGGCATAGTCCTGCGCTAACAAGGCTTGTTCTTCTCGCATACGTAGTTGGCTAAACATCTTCCTATCCTCCTCGGACCAGCTCTTGTAGTCTAGCAGTTGGTCTGCCTGGCTGATGGCTCGCTCGGGTTCTTGAGTAAAGGGTTTATTCCCGAAAAACTCCAACCACGGCTTACGAACCTTGTCTTTGCTGGTTTCTCTATATTTTAGGTCTTATTTATAATGGTCTTTCAATAGTGACTCAAACTCAGCAACCGCCATACCCAATTGTTCACTCGCAAATTCGGAAGTTAAAACATGTTGGCGTACTAAATCAATAAAGGTAAAGATTTGTCCTTCAGCTTTCCCACGCTCTAAACCTTGTTCAATACCTTCTGCACGACCACGTTCTAACCCTTTTTCTTCAGCTTGTTCCAAGGCATAGTCCTGCGCTAACAAGGCTTGTTCTTCTCGCATACGTAGTTGGCTAAACATCTTCCTGTCCTCCTCAGACCAGCTCTTGTAGTCCAGCAGTTGGTCTGCTTGACTGATGGCTCGCTCGGGTTGTTGGGTAAAGGGTTTATTCCCAAAAAACTCCAACCAGGGTTTGCGAACCTTGTCTTTGCTGGTTTCTCTGTATTTTTTTAGTTCCAAGAACGCCATCTTAACCAGATGGTTTTCTTGACCATTATTTGTGATAGTTAAAATCTCACCTGTCGTATCCTCTCGCATACTAAAACTGTGAAAAGCCAAGTCATCTTGGAAGTAGTTGCTATCCACGATAGCTATAGCATAAACTGGTGCAATGTGTTTGTAACTCTGGTGGGTATCACCTTCTCGTTGGCGAATTTTTTCTAAGTTTTGATTGACCTGACTGCAAAGGTAAGCCCACAGGCGATTGATGAAAAAATTCTGATGATGAACTTGAATTTCAATAATTACTTGCGTTCCATTATCCAACTCCGCTAAGACATCTATACTGGTATAGAAATCCTGGGCCGAGTACGGCAGGGAAGGCAAGACGTGAATGTTGCTTCCCTCCAAAATGGTTACATTTTTGGCTGGTAAATCCAACATGTCGCGAATAAATTGACAAGTGATTTCTGGATTGCTGAAAATTTTCTTAGCTACCAAATCATTGGTCGGGCTGATGCCCGGATGTCTTAAAGTCATCCATTTCCTCCTCTTATTATACCACAGTTTTAAATCTAATTTTGCTAGATTCGATGGTTCTACCTATTTATTCGGAAAGGAAATGAATTGTGAAGATATTTTATCTCGTTTCAACTAAAATATGAGCTTGATCAATCAGCTGTCCATCAACAGTCAGATTCAGATAGAAATCCAAGGTCTTATCAGCAGCAAAATACAGGGTCGGTATGGTCAAATCTTTTTTGCTTTCCCCAGCTTGAAACGCAAGGACTTGAATCTCGTCCTGATAGGCGACACCATGCACACCAGTCCCCGGTTGAATCGAAATCTTAACCTCCAAAGGAGTGTTACATTCGCTACGTTCAATCCTAAAATGAAGAGTCTCTCCCTTTGCTACAGCTAGACTTTTTTCTGCAAATGCTAGTCCCTGAACAACTTCTTGTTTTGACAAGCTAGGAGTTTTATAGAGGGAAATCTTGGTCAATACAGGCATAGATTGTGCCTCTGTAATGACCACGCGCACCTTCTGTGCCTCTACTAGCGGCCCTCGCAGGAGGCGCTTATGACCAACTGTAAAGCCCATGCCAAATTCCTGCCAGACACCATCTACCTCTACTTGCACATGAAAAGCAGCGATTCGTTGCCCTAGCTTCAAATCTTCTCTTAACTCAAGAACATCGAAAGTTTTAGGTGACCCTAAGTCGAGTTCTAAATGGATTGGCAAGTCTGCATCGCTTGCCCAAGAGCTGGTCTCAAAGCCGTCTATCAGATGGTGACAGGCAAAGTCTGCGGAGAGAGTAGGACCAGATACCGTAGCTCCCAGAGCCAAATCTTCTTTATAGAGCTCATTGCGATAAGCCGCAAATTCATACAGGCGTTCAATATCCTTTTCATCAAATAGCCCATCTTGATTCGGAGGAATATTGAGCAAGAGTGGAGTTCCCCGACCCACCGAGTGAAAGTAGATTTCGACCAACTCCTCGAGAGACTTAGGATCCTGATCCTCATGGTAGAACCAGCCTGACCGGATGGAAACATCTGCCTCTCCTATTGAAAAAATCGTACCTGAGGGATCTCCATGCTGAAGATAGTCCAGCTCTGCTTCTGTTCCTAGTTTGTCAGGATTCACCTTTTGCCATAGAGGATCACCTGCATACCCTCGTTCATTGCCAATCCAGCGGATACTGGTGCCTTCTGTTGAAAAAATTAAGCAATCTCCCTGCAGTTCACGAATGGTTTCAAACCATTTTTCAAATTCATAATTGACCTTTTGAGCGCCCTCTCCTCTGGCACCATCCATCCAGACCTCAGCAAATTTCCCTCCATTGCCATAGGCAGGATTTGATAAGATTTCCTCCAGCTGTGCCAGATAATAGGCATTATAGTCCGCTTCTCGGTCCACATGATAGAGGGGGCTGTGGGCATCCCACGGTGACAGGTAGACCCCCATATCCATATCAAACTCTGTCGCAGCTTGGGATACTTCAAGGAGCAAGTCCCCTTCTCCATTCCTCCAAGGACTGGCCTTAACCGAATAATCTGTATGAGCCGTCGGATAGAGGACAAAGCCATCGTGGTGCTTGACCACCAAAATCAACTTCTTAAAGCCCGTTTCCTTGAGCACGCGAACCCATTCACGCGCATCTAGCTGTGTTGGATTAAAGCGTTCAGGATCCTCCTGACCTGTCCCCCATTCCTGGTCATAAAAGGTATTAGGTCCAAAATGGATAAAGGCTGCTAATTCATCCTCTAAATACGCTAGTTGGGCCTGACTAGGCAAGGGGCTATGCGGTTTTACTTCTCTTACCATACTACTTCCTATCTACATTTTTCTTTACTTTTTTGGCATGTACTTGTAATTCTGTTAACGCCAGTGGGTTTACCAAATTTTCAAATCGAAGACGAAGAGCATAAGTTTCCACCTTATCAAATTCAAAACGAAGCTCTTCATCCTTGTCGCTTGAAACTTTTCGGATAGCTGATACAGGGCGCCAATTCTCCTCTTGCTTGAGCAGGGAATTCTTATCCAAATGATTTGGAGTCCGAGGCAAGGCAGGCTCATTCCCTATGTAATAATCAATATGGGTAGGATCCACCGCCACATAGTCTTGATTTTCAACATAATACAAGGTCACATTATCCACAAATCGCGGTTTTAAAATCCCTGCATCTCCAAAAAGAATGCCCACGCTGGCTTGCTCTGACTTGGTAATCCAAGTATTGGCTGTCGATTTCTTCCGAGCAATGACCTTGTCATTGAGGTAAGAGGCTGGGTGATTTGGCTCTGAGTGAGAAGCAAAGACCAGAGGCAGGTTGGACCCTGTCCACTGATTGGAAATAACTTCTCCATCTACACTGGCATCTGTCACATGAATGGTGACTGTTGCTGGCAACTCACAGCCCGCTACCTGCCCTGTGAGCACACTTTCTCCTACCTGAGCATAGATTTGAGGATCTAGTTCATCCCAAGTAACCTTGGCCGTATCTCGTCTGCCATCTGATAAGACTAGCTTGACCCGGTCTGGTAAGTGTGGAGCTTCCTTGACAAGCGTCCAAACCCTTTCAGGCTCAATAGCGGAAATCCCTTGGACACAAACCTGAGCAGAAGCCTTTAAATTCAGCCCTTCTAGCTGACCAGATACCGTAAACTCATGAAAGCTTGCCATATCTTCTTCGGAGATTGCTTCCCAAACAACCTTGACTCGTTTTGCACCACCAAACTCATAATCCACTAAGACCGAGGACGGAAGCTGTGGATAAGTCCCCTTATCTGTATACAAGCGAAGCGATCTTACAGAAACCGCCTGCCCTAGCGAGGCATTTTCTGCTACCTGCAAATGCAGTTGATAGGTCTTGCCTTGATAAAAGGCGCGAATAGCCAAGTCCCCTGCAGACAAGCAATGAAGCCCTCCCTGATTGATAATGGCGTGGGCACTACCACTCGTCTCCCAAATCACTTCACTATTCCCCACCTTATTCACAGGGTTATCCACAGTTTGTGGATAAAGTCCAATAGCTGGGGAATCTCCTTCTTGCAAACCTGCCTGCTTGTCCATTCGAATCTCAAATAAGCGCTGATTTTTCACTGGCTGGCAATCAAAAGCCTCTCCTACTAAAAGATCAAAACTTGCCGACTCTAGCCCTCTGGCACTAGCCTTTACTCTCACTTGACCTACCTGCTCCAAGCTCTGAACTAAGAGGACACCTCTGCCATGAAAGGCTTTCCGCTTAAACCGACCACTTTTCTGGGCTTGGTAACGTTCACGACTGGCCTGTCTGCCGTTATCCACACCTACAATGCGAGCAGGACCCTCAATTTTAAAATGAATCTGATTGGAAGCACTCGGCACCCAATTTCCAGCTTGGTCCAATACATCAAAATAAAGATAGAGGAGGTCTTGCCCATCTGGCTCCAGTTTTGTCTTCTCGGCATGTAACCCGATTTTGGCTGGCTTACCTGCAGTCACTGCCGTATCTTCTGCCACAATCTGACCTTGATGGTCATAGGCCACAGCACGCAATTCTCCCGGTTGATAAGCCAAACGCCATTCGAGATAGAGTTGGTCAAAACCTTCTCCCTCTTGGTATTTTCTACCATCTGAAGTCCATTTTTCCTGAAAAGTCTTCCTGCCTTGGGATTTTCCATTGAGAAATAGCTCTACTGAACCAGCATTTGAATACACTCGAACAGGGATATCCCCATACTTATCCACAACTTGTTGATAACTCTTGTGGATTTCCCAATTCCAGTGGGGCAGGATATGAACCATGGGATACTGATCTAGGTCCAACCACTGACTTTGATAGAGATAATAGTCATTTTTGGGAATTCCTGCCGTGTCCACTATTCCAAAATAGGAACTATTGACAGGCGTGTCATTTTGATTGTGCCAAGGAGTCGGCTCACCAATATAGTCCACTCCTGTCCAAATAAACTGACCTGCATAGTCTAGCCGATTTCTATCTGCTATCCAAGAAGCCGTCGCTGTCTTCCCCCAAGGAACTCGATCATTGCCATAGTCTGACTGTTCAAAATTCCGCACGCGACGATTATCCCCAACCCATTCCTTACCTGGGCGAAAATAGCTGTCACGCGTCCTTGTAGCCGATGAGGTTTCAGATCCGTAAAGTCGCCACTTGGGATGTCTTTTGCGAATCCCATCAATATTGTCTTCTGAGTAATTCAAGCCCACCACATCCAGCAAATCAGCAATCTTTTCATGACCTCCAGACCCATCTCCGAAGCGGAATTGATCCATTCCCATGGTCACAAAACGGCTATCATCAACTTCCTTAACCCTTTCTAGCAAGCGTTTGATCGTCTTCAATGAATGAGCATCTCCATTTGCTTCGCTGACTTCATTTCCCAAGGACCACATAAAGATGGCTGGATTGTTCTTGCCACGCTCAATCATGGTGCGCAAATCGTAATCCGACCAAAAATCGCCTACCTTCGCTTCTGGATGAGTCGCTTCTTCCTCAAAAAAGCGACCATAGTCATATTCTTTCTTGCCTCCATACCAGGTATCAAAGGCTTCTTCTTGGATGAGTAGCCCCATTTTGGCAGCCACATCCAGCAAAATACTACTGGCTGGATTATGCGTGATTCGAATAGCATTGACGCCCATTTCCTTCATCTGGCGCAATCGTCTCTCAGCAGCTGACCTGTTTTCCACAGCTCCCAGCGCTCCATAGTCATGGTGCAAACAAACCCCATGAATCTTCAACCAGCGACCATTTAGAAAGAAGCCCTTATCCGCTTGCCAATCCATATAATGGTAACCAAAAGTCTCCTCTTCTTCATCGACCAAAATGCCATTTTTGTAAAGGCGAGTCTTCAATTGGTAAAGGTGAGGATGATCAATATCCCAAAGCAAAGGTTGGAAAATTGATATGGCTTGTTGGAAAGAATATTTATCCCCAGACTCAATCACTAGAGAGTCTGTTGCCTGCCAGTCTGAAACCTGTTGTCCATCATACCAGATACTCTGCTCCAAATACACCGACACGGACTGAGGCCCGTCATTTGAAACCTTGCTTTCAAGCTGAGTTTCCACCCATACATCTCTTTGTTCTTTGAGCTTGGGACTTCCTATCCTAATCCCATATAAATCCAGATGCACCGAATCTGTAATCAATAATTTTACTTCTCGGTAAATACCGCTACCAGAGTACCAACGACTGCTAGGTTGCTGATTTTCCACAAAAACCGCAAGCTGGTTGGCCGTCCCATCATTTCTTAGATAAGGGGTGATATCATAAGAAAAGGGTGTGTAACCATTGGGATAATAGCCCAGCGCTTGCCCATTGATATAGACTTGAGCATTCATGTAAACTCCGTCAAAGCACAAACGCACCGATACAAGACTGGCATCTTCTTCCAAGTAAAACTGTGTCTGATACCAGGCTTGACCACCATTTAACTGACCACCCTCATTTTGCGCTGGCGAATACTGGTCAAAATCATTGTAAATACTCCAGTCATGTGGCACTTGAATAGCCTGCCAATTTTCCCTATGAAAATCCGGCGCCAAGGCCTCTTCTTTCCCCACCTCTTGGCTAAAAAACCAGTGATTTCGTAAAACTTCTTCTCTTCTCATACAAACATTCCTCTTTAAACGAATCAATATACTTGACTATAGCACAAAACAAAAGCGCTTTCAAGACTTCCTCCGTCACTCCCTAAATCCTCAGAAAAGATTCTATAATTTGTGGAGGAGAATTTAGTCCTCACAGCTACAAGGGTAATACAAAAAGAACCTGACTCCAGGCTCTTTTTATATTATTTCTTCTCAGCACGTAGGGCTGACAAGATTTGTGTACGGATATCATCAACACCATTTGGCGTATTTGGTAAAAAGATGGTTTGATTGCCTTTTGCAGCAAAAGTGTTCAAGGTATCCAAATACTGGTTGGTCAAGAGGATGGACATGATTTGTTCTTCTGTCATGCCAACATTGGCTTCCTTGAGTTCGGTGATAGACTCTGCCAATCCATCCACAATCGCCTTACGCTGTTGGGCAATCCCCACACCATGAAGGCGGTCTTTTTCTGCTTCGGCTTCAGCTGCAGTGACGATTTTAATCTTATCGGCTTCCGCTAATTCTTGCGCTGCGACCCGCTTACGTTGCGCCGCATTGATTTCATTCATGGATTGCTTGACTTCTGCATCTGGCTCAACCTTTGTAATCAAGGTTTTCACGATAATATAACCGTAAGTAGTCATTTCTTCTGCTACTTGGTGTTGAACTTCAAGAGCAATCTCGTCTTTTTTCTCAAACAATTCATCCAAGGTTAATTTGGGAACAGAAGAGCGAAGGGCGTCTTCGATATAAGATTTAATCTGAGATTCTGGACGCATGAGTTTATAGTAGGCATCTGTCACACTCTGCTCATTGACACGGTACTGAGTCGCCACATTCATCATAACGAACACATTGTCCTTGGTCTTAGTCTCAACCACAATATCGCTTTGCAACAAGCGCAACTGAATCCGCGCTGCAATCGAGTCAATCCCAAAAGGCAAGCGAATGTGAATACCGCTATTGGCAACCTTTTGGTATTTCCCAAAGCGTTCAATAATCGCCACCGATTGCTGACGAACCACATAAACTGTACTCAGTGTGACTATCACCAATAGGAGCACACAAACCACCACAAAAATCATCAAAAATGTTGCCATTATCGTGACCTCCATTATTATTTTTTCCTGTATTATAGCACATTTAAAGAAGGTTGTGCACTTTTTACTGCAATTTTTCCTGAAATGTCAATAATTAGAGGTGAAACTACATTTCAAGTTAGTAAACGCTTTTTTCATTACGTTAACTTCTATAGAACCTACATCAATAGTCAGGGAATAACTTGCCTTAACTTTTCCCTCGTGCTATACTAGTGATTGAAATTAATAATAGGAGATATTTCATGAAAACAGCAAAAACTACTGTTACAATCCTTTCTGCACTTGCTTCTGTCGTCTTATTGGCTAGTTGTGCAACAAAGTCTACAGAAACACAGACAAACAATAATAGCTCATCTGATAATCAAATTACAATGACATATGACCAACTACGGTCAAGAGAAAACACTATGTCAACCCTTTGGTACCAAAAATCAGCTGAAACTAAAGCTTTATACATACAAGGTTATAACGTTGCAACAAATCACCTAAAGGAATTGCTCAAAACAGAATCAGACAAACCTTACTCTATCGTTTTAGACTTGGATGAAACTGTCCTAGATAATAGCCCTTATCAAGTACAAAATGTCAAAGATGGTACAGCATTCACACCCGAAAATTGGGATGTTTGGGTTCAAAAAGCTGCAGCAAAAGCTGTCCCAGGTGCCAAGGATTTTCTTCAATTTGCTGATCAAAACGGTGTCCAAATCTACTATATTTCTGACCGCTCAGCTAATCAAGTAGATGCTACTATTAAAAATCTTGAAAGTGAAGGAATTCCTGTTCAAGGACGTGATCATCTCATGTTCTTAGAAAGCGGTGTAAAATCCAAAGAAGGTCGTCGCCAAAAAGTTCAAGAAAAAACAAATCTTATCTTATTGTTTGGTGATAACCTCGTAGACTTTGCAGATTTTTCTAAGACTTCTGAATCTGACCGTGATAAACAACTTGAAGAATTGCAAAAAGAATTCGGTGAAAAATTCATCATCTTCCCAAATCCAATGTACGGATCATGGGAATCAGCTGTATACGGTGGTAACAAACTAGATGCTAAAGGTCAAGTAGAAGAACGCCAAAAAGCCTTGCAAGGTTTTGATAAATAAAACAAATAAGCTGATTCTACATAAAATTAGGCTAACTTACAATCTTCAAAAAGTGGATAGGAAGGAATTCTGATAATCAGAAAACTTTCCTATCCACTTTTATGATTGATATAACATCTGATACTATACATTTTTTGATTTTAAAGATTTTTTGCCTATCCCCTATATTTCAAAAATTAAGCAATGTTGATGATCTAAATTTGATGTGTATACTATTTTTGTCATCAGTTACCGATTACGTTCCTTACGGTTCGTGAGAGGAGGTGAAACTAATGAGCCTTATCATAGAACTCGCTCTTACTATTATAGCGGATGTTATAGCAGGGATTGTCTTGTATTTCGTCTGCAGATGGCTAGATAGTAAGGACTAGACCGAGTGACTAGCCTATCAACACCCGTTAAATCTCTAAGATACGTCAAAAAAGCCCTTAACTACTGGCATAGTTAAGGGCTTTGGTGTTCTAATGAACCTTATCAATTAACTACATTCTAGCATATAAACCCCGATATTTCAAGAGTTTTATTTATTTTTTACAGTTCTGAAAGGTCCATAATGAAGTTAGCCATCTAATACCCAAAAACCGACTAACTCCTATGAACTAGTCGGCTTCTCATCAATGCGCCAACATTTCTTGGGCGATTTCTTGTCCAGATAGGTTATCTGGGTAGTAAGTTGGCCAGTTATCCATTTCTTCAAAGAGTGCTTCTTGGCTTGTTCCTCCAAAGAAGATATGGAAATGTTCTGCCTTAACTGGGGCGATATTGTGGTCACTAAACTGAACATACTTGAACTGTCCAGCATCAGCATCTGTCGCTTCAAAGAGGAAGCGCACACCACGATTGCCTTTCTTGTAAGTCAAGATTTTCTTTCCAACATACTTATAAGTATATTTCTTGCTTTGTCCACCTTGAACAAATTCCATAGTATTATCAGTAATGTTAATCTTAGTCACATCTGTCTGGTAGCCTTTTGTATAGTAGGCCTTGTACTCAGCCTGAGTCATCTTGCCAGTCAACTTAGCCTTGTAGTCAAAGACTTGATCAAACGTGCCATCTTCAAGGAAAGGATAAACTGATTGCCAGTTACCTGCATAGTCACTCAAGGTGCGGTCCTTGACAGCTGTATCCTCAAAGTAACCATTTTGGACTGTCTTGGTATCCTCTGCCTTTTCAGGCTCGATAGCTGGGCCTTCTTGGCCCGTTGTTTGTTTCAGAGCCTTGAGGTTTTTCTCCATAACGGAAATATAGTTTTCGCCAGCCTTGGTGTCCTCTTCTGTCAGACTTTCCAAAGGATTGAGGACATCTGTTTTGACACCTGCCTCTTTTGAAAGTGTGTTAGCAAGGGCTTGTGAAGCATTTTCTTCAAAGTAGATATAGGCAATTTTATTTTTCTTGACATACTCTGTCAATTCTGCCAAGCGAGCTGCTGATGGCTCTGCATCTGGAGAAAGTCCTGAGATTGCGACTTGTTTGAGTCCGTAGTCCAAGGCAAGGTAGTTAAAGGCTGCATGTTGCGTTACAAAGCTCTTTTGTTTGGCTTGAGACAAGCCTTCTGCATAAGCCTTATCCAAGGCTTGCAATTTTTCGATATAGGCAGCAGCATTCTTCTCAAAGGTCTCTTTTTTATCAGGATAGTCTGCTGACAAGCTGTCACGGATGTGCTCTACTAGTTTAATGGCACGAACTGGTGATAACCAAACATGGGGATCGTACTCATGGTGATGGCCTTCTTCTCCATGGTCATGGTCTCCCTCTTCTTCGCCACCTGGCAAGAGCAACATATCACCTGTCGCCTTGATAGTTTTCACCTTTTTCTTATCCAAGGTATCTAACAATTTAGGTACCCATGTTTCCATGTTTTCATTTTCATAAACGAAGGTATCTGCGTCTTGGATTTTGGCAACTGCCTTGGCAGAGGGTTCGTATTCATGGGGTTCTGTACCAGCACCGATTAGGAGTTCCACATTAGCCTTATCTCCTGCGACTTGCTTGGTAAATTCATAGACAGGGTAAAAGGTCGTCACGATATTTAGTTTTCCATCTGCCTGCTTTTGATTGGAACAAGCCACTAAAAACAAGACACATAGACTGGCTAGCAATAAGCTAATTTTTTTCACGTTCGTCTCCTATTTGATAAAACGTCTTACTAAACTAATGAGTAAAAAGACAGTTACAAAAATAATGGTAATACTTGCACTTGCAGGTGTTTCTGCATAGTAGGAAATGTAAAGTCCTGCTACCATTCCCAAAAATCCAATAGCACTGGCAAGCAGCATAACCGATTTAAAGTTTTTCCCCAGACGAAGGGCAATACTAGCTGGTAAGACCATGATAGTCGATACCAAAAGAGCTCCTGCAGCAGGAATCATAAGGGCAATGGCCACCCCTGTCACCATGTTAAAAAGAATAGACATGGTACGAACTGGCAAGCCATCCACAAAGGCCGTATCCTCATCAAAGGTCAAGATATACATAGGACGAAGGAAGAGGAAGGTCAAAATCAAAACAACCGCCGCAATAACGAAGAGGGAAATGACCTGCTCCTCACTAATAGTCACAATCGAACCAAAAAGGTACTGGTCCAAACTCATAGAACTAGAACTTTTCCCCTTGCTCATGACAATCAGAGAAACAGCCAGACCCGTTGACATGAGGATTGCTGTCCCGATTTCCATAAAGCTCTTGTAAACCGTACGGAGATACTCCAGAAAGACCGCCGCAATCAAGACAATAGCAATAGTTGAAATAGTCGGAGAAATCCCCAAAACCAACCCAAAGGCTACACCTGAAAGAGAGACGTGGCTGAGGGTATCACTCATCAAACTCTGACGACGCAAGATAAGGAAGGTTCCAAGAACTGGCGAGAAAAGACTCATAGCAATAACCGCCAGAAAGGCGCGTTGCATAAAGTCATAAGATAATAAACTAAGCATGGCCCACCTCCTGGTCATTCTCATGAACGTTGAAACAACGCCATGGCGAGTCTTGGTTACGGACTAGATGAATATTGCGGTCCGCATAGTCCTTAACTTCTTCAGGGTCATGAGTAATCATCAAAACAGCCTTGCCATGATGATGGGCGCTGTGGTGCATGAGTTCGTAAAATTCGTTTTTACTTCCTGCATCCATCCCCGTTGTCGGCTCATCTAGGATAAACACATCTGGATCAGAAGCAAACATACGCGCAATCACCGCTCGCTGCTTTTGTCCCCCAGAGAGAGAACCCAAGCGTTTGTCTCGGTGTTCCCACATACCAACTGAATCTAAACTGGCCTTGATATGCTCCTCATCATGAGCATTCAAGCGACGGAACCATCCCTTTCGCGGATAGCGACCCGACTTGACAAATTCATAAACCGTACTTGGAAAACCTGCATTAAAACTGGCAATCTGTTGAGGAAGGTAAGCTATTCTCAATTTCTTACCCTGCGTATTTGTCTTTGAAATGGTCACCTTGCCAATGCGTGGCTGAAGAATTCCAAGACTGGCCTTGATGAGTGTCGTCTTAGCTGCCCCATTCTCCCCTGTCAAGGTAACAAATTCCCCACTATCAACACTATAATTGATATGTTCAAGAACGGGCTCCTTATCATAATAGAAGGATAAGTCCTCTACCGTAATATATCTCATTATTTGATTTCTCCTACTAAAGCAGTCAAAAACCGCTGGATCACTTTTTGTTCATTTGGAGTAAACTGAGTCGCCACTTCTTCATAGGTTAAAAGTGTATGCTCATGGTGATGATGGTGCTCCTCAGCAATTGGACGAGCCAAATCAGTCAACTGATAAAAAATCACACGCGCATCCTTAGGATCTTTAGATGTTTCCAACATCCCTTCCTTGACCAAAGATTTAATGGCCTTGGTAACTGCCGCCTGACTGACATTGAGACGACGGGCCAATTCTGAATTTGTTAAAGATTCTTCTGATAAAAGCATGAGAATGTGCTCCTGAGTATTGGTCAGGGCCACCTCACTAGTGCAATGACCTATTAGGATTTCATGCTGATTTTCTGCCTGCAAAATCACCTCATTCAAAAAGGCATCGATATCTTTCGCTAGCTGTCTCATGTGTTACTCCTTTCCTTTTGGACTTCTCTTTTTTAAGAGAAAAATACTATTCTTTGAAATTTTATTTACTGGTTAATTATATCACAAGCAAAAAAAGAGTCAAGAAAAAACGTGAAAACTAGGGCTCTATAATATTTGTAGTGGGTAAATCCCCTATAGATATTATGGAGCCTATTTTGGTGTAGAAAAAAAGTCCCATAAGATCTATAATGAAAAGTGACCAAACTATCATTAGAAAGAATCATATGGAACAATTACATTCTATCACAAAACTACTCGATATTAAAGACACTAATATCCAAATTATAGATATCATTAATAAGGGTACACACAAGGAAATCATCGCTAAACTAGACTATGAGGCCCCATCTTGTCCTGATTGCGGAAGCCTAATGAAGAAATATGACTTTCAAAAACCGTCTAAGATTCCTTACCTTGAAACGACTGGTATGCCTACTAGAATCCTCCTTAGAAAACGCCGTTTTAAGTGCTATCAGTGCTCTAAAATGATGGTCGCTGAAACCTCTCTCGTCAAGAAAAATCACCAAATACCTCGTATCATCAACCAAAAGATTGCTCAAAAGCTGATTGAAAAAACTTCCATGACCGATATTGCTCATCAGTTGTCTATTTCAACTTCAACTGTCATTCGCAAGCTCAATGACTTTCACTTTAAGCCTGATTTTTCTCGCCTTCCTGAGATGATGTCTTGGGACGAATATACCTTTACAAAAGGAAAGATGAGTTTCATTGCACAAGATTTTGATAATCTCAGTATCATCGCTGTTCTTGAAGGTAGAACACAGGCTGTCATCCGAAATCACTTTCTTCGATACGATAGAGCTGTCCGATGTCGAGTGAAAATTATTACTATGGATATGTTTAGTCCCTATTATGACTTGGCTAAACAGCTTTTTCCGTGTGCTAAAATCGTTCTAGATCGCTTTCACATTGTACAACATCTTAGCCGTGCCATGAGTCGTGTGCGTGTCCAAATCATGAATCAGTATCATCGAAAATCCCATGAATACAAGGCTATCAAGCGTTACTGGAAACTTATCCAACAAGATAGTCGGAAACTCAGTGAGAAACGTTTTTATCGCCCTACTTTTCGTATGCACTTAACAAATAAAGAGATTCTAGACAAGCTTTTGAGCTATTCAGAAGACTTAAAACACCACTATAATCTCTATCAACTCTTACTTTTTCACTTTCAGAATAAGGAAGCTGACAAATTTTTCGGACTCATTAAGGACAATCTAAAGCAGGTTCATCCTCTTTTTCAGACTGTCTTTAAAACCTTTTTCAAGGACAAAGAGAAAATCGTCAACGCCCTTCAATTCCCCTATTCAAACGCTAAACTGGAAGCAACCAATAATCTTATCAAACTTATCAAACGAAATGCCTTTGGTTTTCGGAACTTCGAAAACTTCAAAAAACGGATTTTTATGGCTCTAAATATCAAAAAAGAAAGGACTAAATCTGTCCTTTCTCGAGCTTAGCTTTTCTTCAACCCACTACAGTTTTATCTTAGTTAAAATAAGTTAGAATATGTAAGTGAGTATCAGATATACCAAGACATCGTCACCATCTAAGGTATATTCAAAATACAAAAGTTGACCAAAGGTTGACCAACTAGATTTCCGGATATCCTTATATATTCATTCTCAAAATTAGTTTAAATAGCGTAGTCTTTTAAACTAGTTTTGTGAATCCAAAAAATCTTCCTATTTATAATAAGAAGATTTTTATATTATTCTAATTCTTTCTACGTACTGTTACGAGTCCAAATACTCCAAGAATTGCACCGAGTACCAACATTGCAACACTTGATGACTCGCCTGTGTCTGGCAATGATTTTGCACGTTCTACTCGTGAATATGTCACTTTTTCATCTGCACCTGCTTTAACAGCTGGAGCTGAATATGTTTGTTGTTTATCTTTTGTTTGTTCTTTATCTTTCACAACAACATCTTCTTTAGTATCCAAAGTAACATCTTTACCTGATTGTGAAGCTGTCTTAGATTTATCAGCAGTTTCTTCAATATTTTCTTTAGGTAAAGTATTAGAATTTGAGTCTACAGCCACAACAGTTCCATCTGGTAGAGTTGCAACTACATTATCTTTAGCTTTGTTTTCTAAGTCTAACAACTTATCAAACTCTTCTTGGATTTCAGCTAATTTAGCTTGTTCAGTTTTCAATTTAGCTGTAACGGCATCTAATTTATCTTGTGCCAATTTTGCAGTAGATTTTGCTTGAGTCAATTTTGTTTCTAAATCAGCTACTTTTGCTTGCGCAGTTGCAAGATTCTTGTCTGCGTTTAGATAAGCACTCAATTCAGTTGCAATTGCTTTCGCATCTGACACCAATTGGTCTTTTTCTGCATGGAGCTTCGCTTGTTCAGCTTGAAGTGCAGTCAACTTGTTTTCTTCAGCTTGCAATTTTGCTTGTGCACTTGTAAGAGCAGTTTCAGCATCTTTTTGGGCAGTTTTAGCTGTAGCTAGTTCATCTTTAGCTGTTTCAAGAGCAGTTTCTTTTTCTGCTTGGCTTCTTGAGAAGTTTTCAACAGCTGTTTCAGCAGTTGCTTTACGTTCTTGTGCATTTTTCAAAGCAAGGTTTGCCAATTGCAAGTTCTTTTCAGCGACTTCTGTTTGAAGTGGTGTTTCTGATTTGCTTGCCAATTCTTTTTCAGCGTCTGTTTTAGCTTCAAGTGCAGAAGCATATTTGCGTGAAGCTGATGCCAATTCTGCTTTAGCATTTGTAAGAGCAGTTTGAGCTTGACTGTTTTGTTTTTGGGCTTCAGCTAGTTTTGCTTCAAGTCGGGCAAGGTCATTTGATTTAGAAACTGGAGTTCCTTCATTTGAAAATGCTGTAATCATGTAATGACGACCATTGATATTAGCTACGTCAATACCAACATATTTTGCAAAGTTTAGGTTTGCATAAAGGTGTCCCCATGGACGACGTTTATCAGCATTTGAAACGCCATCAAGATATGTTGTGAACATCAAATTGTTGTATACAGCTTGTTTTAGTTCATACATATTTGAAATATCAGAACGCATTGAAGCAACGTTTTCAACAGCATTAGGTACGTGACCATGAACCATTGGGTCTAATCCACGTTTTTCATATTTTTCAGCTTGTGTTGACGCTAAAGTAACAGCTTCTTTAGTTGTTCCTGTTTCTGATTCTACGTTGAATGAATCCTTAAATGCATTTTTGATTTGTTTCAATCCATTGACGTAAAATTCTGAGATTTCAAGTTTTTGAGCATCTGTTAAATTGTCAATATCAACTGGACGGTTTTGATCAGCTTCATCATATTTGACGTTAGCATTTGATTTTTTAACGATGTCAGCTACAGATGTAAGAATAAAATCATCTAAATCATTTTTGATTGTGTTATTTTTATTAGCTTTTTCTAATTTTAATAGTTGTCCAAATGTAACAACATTTGAAGACACACCAGCTGATTTCAATACATCTGCTGAAAATCCATTATACACATTTGTTGGAATAGTGAATGTTGGATTTGGAATGTTCATTCCTTCAGATTTATTCAACTTAGCTTTTTCAACATCTAATGCAGTTTGTGCTTCTTTTTCTTTAGAGGCTGTAGCATCTGCTTTTTCTTGGATAGAATCCACTTTGTTTTGGTCTGCGTCCATCATTTCTTTAGCTAATTTCAAGGCATCATTTTTGACGTTCACATTGTTCTCAGCTTGTTTGATGGCATCTGCGCGGTTGCTATCTGCTTTCTTAGCGGTTTCGACAGCTTTTGTTGCGCTTGAGATATTCGCATTTGCTTGTTCAATATCTTTTTCAGCTTGGGCAAGTGAGGCTTTTGCTTCGCCAAGTCCTGAACCATTTAGCGCGTCTTCAGCTGATTTTACATTAGCTTCTTTAGCGGTTACTGCTTTATCCGCTTCAGCTTTCTTACTTGTTGCGCTTGCAACATTAGCAGTTTCAGTTGCTACAGTCTCAGTTTGAGCTTTAATCGCTTCAGTAGACGATTCAGTTGCTTTTTGATTGGCTTCTTGAGCTTTTACGTTGGCGTCTTGTTTAGCTTTTGTAGCAGTAATATTTTCTTCTGTAGCATTTGCTTTAACGGCTTCCGCTGACTTCAAGTCCTCTTTAGCATTTGTCAAAGCAGTTTCGGTAGTTGTGACAGCTTTGTTAGCAGAAGTAGCTTCAGCTTTTGCTGTTTCACTTTCAGCTTCAACTTGTTTAACAGTAGACGCTTGAGCATCAAGAGCAGGCTTGATATCAGAAGATTTCTTCACTTCTGGTTTTGCATCAGCTACAGGTTTTGAAACAAGAGCTGGTTCATTGACAGCAGTTGTATCAACTGCTGTTGTAGTAGTTGCTTCCTGAGCAAATGCAGGCGCACCAACAGACGCAAGCGCAATAGCTGTTGAGGTTGTTAGGGTTTTTAGTTTCTTCATCATTTTCTCCTTTTAAGAGCTAATAGGATTGGTTTGACTGTTAAGTCAAACCATGATATATGTAGTATATCATGCAATTTTATATATTTTATAGCACTATTTTAACACATTTTTAGTTTACAGACAATATTTTTGTAAAACTTTGTTTATATATGGGTTATTTTCTAGTTTTATTCCATGTATTATGGTACATAAATGAGGTAAAACATGGAACCTATTCAATTAAAAAAATATATCGGTCAAAAAATTCGTACTATTCGCAAAGAAAAAAGATTAAGCCAACAACATCTCAGTGAAAAGGCTGGTGTGGGTATAGATTATATTTCCAACCTTGAAACCAAAGGTTCAAATATAAAGATTGATACACTAGAAAAGATTATTACAGCTCTTAATATCACACCATCAGAGCTATTTGAAAGCCGTATATCCCCAAAGAACCCACATCTAGAGTTATTAGCTGACCAATTAGCTCAACTTCCACAAAGAAGCCAAGAACAGCTCTTAGAAGCCTTCCAATTACTAATAAAAACTGTTAAAGAAAAACCAAACCGCTAAGATACACACATCTTAGCGGTTATTTTTTATTCCAAATATCCATCATCTGCATTTAATCTGTCATCAGCTTCTACAATATCTAGTGGTCTTGGAATTCCATAACCTCCAACAGCTCGATTATATTTTTCAACTTTTGCAACATCTTCATTAAATAAATCCATATCAAATCTTTTGCCCATAGCTGAAAATAGATTTTTTAACATGACAATAACAAGGTCTTTCTCGATGCGTTTATTTATTAAAAACCAATCAGCAACATCAACGAGTTCAGATTCATAATTTTCGAATGAAATTTTTTCTTGTAATGCTCTTTCTTTTTCAAGTTTTATTTTTCTTTTTTCTATACTCTTCATTTTCGATTCGTCGTTATAATAGTCTTCTATGATTTGATTTATAATCTTTTCATCATAGAATTTAGGATTCACTCCCAAATCAGGATTATGTTCATAATCTTGAAGAATTCTTCTGCTACTTTCTGCTGATAAATATAGCTTTTTTTTCAAAAAAGCACTTGTTCTATATGTTTTTCCGTTATAAATTTTTTCTTCAATAGATTTTTTAGCCATCTTTTACCTCTGTTTCTAAATAATCGATTAAGCACTATATTCTAATCGATTATTTTTCTTAACGAGAGTATAACACTTATTTTATATATAGTCAATAATCCATGATGTTCGTTTAAATTATGACCGTTTATAAACCTATTTTCTATTGTTATAAACGGTTATTTTTGTTATGATTATATTGTAGCAAAAGCAACTGCTACAAAATAAATAAATAAATAACAAGGAGGAATCCATGATGGCATTCTTTAAAAAAGTAAATGGCTACAGTGCTAGCCTTGCAAATGAAGCTCTTTCAAATGAGCTCGTTAAGTTGGCAGGTAAACAGTTAGAAACTCAATATGAATTTGAAAAAACTGGCGAAGTTATCAATGGCAAAGAAAAAATGAAGCGTACAGATAACGTTCAAAGTTATCAAGTATACGTTGCAACTGACAATCACAATCCCTTCAAAATAAAGTTTTTACCAGAACATAAACCAGACTTATCAAAAATAGATATTGGTGATATTGTTGAATTTGAAGATTTAGAAGCATTCGAAAATCAGTACGGACAACTTTATTTCAGGGCAAAAGATATTAAAAAGAAAGGAAAGTAACATATGGCTTTTTCAATGAATAAAAGCCAAAGTCAAGCTACATCAGCAACTTCTGCTGATGTAGTGGAATTTGGTAAAAACAAATTCGAATTAGAACAATTCATTTTGAGAAATTTGAATAATGCTCTCAATATCAATGATGAATCATCTTATTTAAACTCATTTGATATAAAAGTTCTAAGTAATGATACTGGATTTTTATTTACTCCGAATTTACCTGTATCATTTTCTTTAAGTAAAAAACTATACTTTGATATTTTAGCAATTTGCTCTGGTATTCTATATCCTTTTAAAACGCTATTAACTCAAAACAATGCCTATTTTGTCTCTTACGACACTACTAATCCAAACTTAGCTCGGGCTTTCTTTTTTCCATGGTTGGATGGTGTCCCAACGCGCTTAAAAATAGATAATTTACAAACTTTTATTAAAGAAAATGTATCAGAAAAACATATTCCTATAATGAAAAACAACGTTGCAATTGATATGACAAAGGTAGTCCATCTAGCAATAAGTGCGGCCAGCGGATCGGGGAAAACTCATTTTGCTCAATATCTCATTTATTGTTTAAAATCAATTACAAATCAAATTATCTGTATTGACCCTAAATTATCAGATATTTATTTATTAGCTAAGGAGCTAAATTTAGAAGTGTTCTCTCCAACCAAGGGTTCTAATTTGAATAGTTTTATTACAGAAGTCAACGAATTATTAGCTCGTATCATTAATAAGATATATGAACGTCAAGAGATATTATTAACAAAACCAAATACTAAGTTCGAACGCATTTATATTGTTATTGATGAGCTGTTAGCATTGGTACAAGGTAGTTCAAAACAAGCACGTGAAGCATTTTCTCAGTTACTAGGAACAATTGCTTTACTTGGTAGGCAAACAAATATTAGTCTAATTTTGTTAAGTCAGCGCTTTGATGCAACTGCTTTTGGAGGTAATACAGCAGTACGTGAACAAATTAACTGTATTGTTATCTTAGGTGAAGTAAATGCAAATACCTGCCAATTTTTGCTACCAAATACAAACGTTGACAATATAGTAGTACCTGCAGGTATTGGTACAGGTATTATCAAGTTTACAGATAGTGAACACAGAACTCACATAATGCCCTTGTTAACCCCAACTTACACGATTAGAAAGGAACAAAGTACATGAGAAATTATTTCAATAAATATAATGTAATTAATTTTACAGTCTTTATTTGGATTGTATCTTTCATTTTGGAGCGTCTAAGTCTATTTTTATTTTTTCAAATGAATTTAGAATCGTTCTATTATTTTGTAGTGTTCATTTGGATATTGCGTTTAATTACAGTAAGTGCATTTTCTATCTTGTTTTTTATAATTGTTTTAGATTTTGCGTCTCGTAATGTTGAATTCGATTATTTCAGAAACAGCATCAAATCATACGTCGCAACTTGGCAAATGAGACGATTTTGTAGGCAGATAAATGTAGAGCCAAGTTTGGAGGAATCTTCTCGTTACAGCAATTCAAAACAGGAAATTATCAGAAAAGCAAACCGTTCTCTATTGACATTAACTGTTGTTTACTATGAACAAAAAGCTGTTGCAACATGGACTTTTCCAGCGAATTGTGAAAGTTATAATATTATGGAAGAATTATTAACACAGGCTAAAAGAGAATTAAATCAGTTAGATAGTAGATATTTATTTAATGATTTCATTAGATTAGAAAATAGTAGAACATTCAGCTCAACAGCATTTAGAAAAAAATAATAGTGCGGTGTACTGCTGCTGAAGGCAGGCAGGTACACCAGCACCATAATTATTAAACCAACTACATCTAATGAAGAAGAATTTTATGTTGTGATGTGTCAAGTAAATATGATGTTTGTTTAGATGAGGACACACAGTTTTCTCCGTCTGTGTGTCCTCATCTAAACCATATCACAACAACTCAAAATCAACACACACTCTCTATTTTGTGTCAAAATCAGGAAGGATTTTTATGAAGATTAATCAAAATGATAGAAAAAGAAAATTTTTTGGTCAAATTTCATTTGAATATGAACATAATGCAAATTCAGAATTAACTGAAAAAGATTTTCGTGAATCAGTTATTCAACGGATTAAAGAATATTGTAAAAATGAAGAAGATAGGTATCATATTATTTTTCATGATAAAGATTTGAAAGACGACGGAAGTTCAAAACCATTACACGCACATTTTTATATTGATTTCAAACATGCACATACTTACTCATCGGTATTTAAGGCTTTATCAATTTCAAGAGAACAAAATTTAGAATTTGTTCGTAGTTCAATTAAAACATGCAGATATTTAACGCATCGCAATGAGCGTAACATGGAAGAACACAAATTCCCCTACGAGGTTTCGGAAGTCATTTCATCAGAAAATACAAACTATATTGATGATATCATGGGAAAAATCAAAAACCACAGCAAAGAAAAGGCTGATAATGGTTTAGAAATCGATGAATATTGTTTAGAATTAAGTTATCAAATCTCAGAGGAAGGATTACTTATAATGGAAGCGAAACAACAATTATTTGAGCAATTCACACAACGGATAGCACAAAAAGCATGGAATTCAAATAAAAGACAATTTGAGGAAAACAGACAAGAATTTATTCAAAAAGAGTTTATTCGTATGAGCAAGGGCGAACGAAATCACACAGGTATTTATATTCAAGCTGAAGGGGGGACAGGAAAATCATATCTAGCACGCTTACTTGCAGAAGAACATGATAGATTAGGCGCACATACCCCATCCATCAATAAGAAACGATTCGATTTGGGTTCAGGTTATAAAGGGGAAAAAACGATTGTAATCAATGAATTAGATGCAAGTTGTGGCATGACATTTCGAGAGTTATTTCAGATACTTGAACCAGATTCAGCCACACAGTTAAGTTCACGGTTTAAAGATGCGTATATCATCAATGATTTAACAATTATTACAAATTCAGATAGTTATTGGGATTGGTGTGATTCGTGGTTTGGAAAGAAAAATAAAGAATATCATCAATTAATGCGAAGAATTAGATTTGTAATCAAAATGGTTCATGATGAAAAGAATAAGGATATCAAAATTGAATTATGGAATTACACAGCTATACGTGATTTAAAAGAAAAAGCGAAACAATCATTTAAAAAATTAGATACCTACACACTAAAAAGTGTAGAAAATGAAGAAGAATTTCGAAAAATTGCATCAAATATCTTAAAAAAGATAAATGACGCGAAAAATATCAACACAAAAAAAGTTATCGCTACAAACTCAACCGACCAAAGCGAGGCTAGCGATAACTCAAAATAGTAGAAATAATAAACACTATTTCTGCTTCTATTTTATCATAGAAAGAGAAAAATTCATATGACAGATAAAATTTTAATAAAAATAGACAATTTAGAAATAAATCTTCCCAACACACACATTGTAGTTGAAAAGGAAGAGTATCTTAATCTGAAGAAGAAAGCGTCTGCTGGTCAATATATGACTCTAAACGATGTTTTAGAAATGGTTTCAGTATCTCGACCCTGGCTTTTAGAAAAAGTTTTATATCGTGTTGATATTCGTTCAAAAATCGATATTGAAAAGAATAAAGATGGTTTTGTAAAATATCCACAAAATCAGGGCGGAAAATATATCTTTCTCGCCTCTAAGACGAGAGCTTTTTTTGAACAGCATTTTTCAGAATTATTAAAAGAGAAATGATATAATAGCCAAGACGATGTCTTGGTTATCATCTTTTTAAAAAGAAAGGATAATCATATGGCAATTTCATACAGACAAAGAGGGAAAAAGAAAAATTGGGATTATAGAATATTTGATAAAAATAAAAAGGTAGTAGCTTCAAACTCAGGCTTCAAAACAAAAAAAGAAGCGATGCTGGAAGCAAGTAAAATTGAATTAGAACTATTAAACGGTAACATAATTGATTCAAATATATCTCTATATCAATTGTGGGAGAAATGGTATAATCTGCAAATAGTTCCCCTGAATAAAAGTCAAGGGACAATTGCACATCACAAACATAGAGGTAAACTTATTTTAGATTATTTCAAAGATAAATCCGCTACTAATATCAATTTTAGTGAGTATCAAGAATTTATCAACGAATACGCAAAAAGAGTTGGAAAAGATACGGTTCGGCGATTAAATGCGGAAGTTAGAAAAGTCATTCAATTCGCGAAAAAAGATAAGTTATCAATCATTGATTTTACAGATGGTGTGGTTATTACAGGGCAAGCAAGGCGAAAGATAAAAAAAGAAAAAGCTATAACAAGTTCGAAAGATTATCATAAGTTATTGAAAGAGATAAAACATAATATTGAACTGAAGTTTAATATTATTGACTATCTTCTCTTTACTCAATTAAAAACTGGCTTGCGTTTCGGTGAGGTGCTAGGCTTAACATGGGATTGCATTTTGAATAAAACTCAAGAAGTCAAAACATATAGGCGCTACGACCCACGTAAACAAGAATGGCGACCACCAAAAACAGCTACTTCTGTTCGAACTATTCCAATTGATTCAGAAACATTGAATGTTTTGAATCAATTAAAAGAAATTCAAAGTAGAGCTATTGAACAAACAAATATCAAAAATAAAGAAAATCATATTTTTTTCGATTTGTATACTATTGTTCCTTCAAATCACGAAGTGAATAAGCGTTTAAGAGAGCATCTCAAAAAGTTAAAACTCAATCCAATCGATTTATCAGCTACAGGTATTAGACACACGTACGCAAGTATTATGTTAGGCTATGGGATTGATATTTGGGTTATAGCTTCAAACATGGGACACAAAGATATTACACAAATAACTCAAACATATGGTCACTTAATAAAGGAAAAAGAAGAATCAGAAAACAAACGTGTTAGAGAGTTATTGAGTCAATAATTTTTTTATAAAAAAGTTGACCAAAAAGTGACCAAAATCAAAAAAGACCTTGAAAAATCAAGGTCTAAGACTATTATATCAACCCACTACAGTTGACAAAGAGCCAAAACTAGTTTCATTCTTGAACTCTTCCATATTATTATCTATTGAAATTCCTTAACATCTCCATCGTAGAGCGACCATTCTTTACTGAAAAAGCGCTCATTTAGATGGTAGGTAGGAGCTGGTGTAGGATTGGATAGGAAAGGATCAACTGCCTTGTCAAAAGCCAACCAACCCAACCAACCAAGGTGAATGGTGTCCTTCATAAAGAAAGGCTCCCCGCCGTCCTTAGAAAAATCTGCTATGTTGGTAAAACCTTGACTTTCTAACTGATATCGAATCTTCTGCACTGTTTGTTGATACATATCCTCTCGTAAACCAGCATAATCCATCCATTTTTTATTAACAGGCGGAATGATAAAAATCGGGTTTACCTTAGATTTGGAAAATTGGGTTAAGACCAACTGCAAGTCATTATATTCTGGAGACTTGAGATAAGTATAAGTTTTCTGAGAATCCTTTAATTTCTTAAAATCCTTCTTAATCTGCGTATTATAGAAATAATTTTCCATTCCAAGATCATTATTAGACGTATTCTTTTCTGCATCTGCTTTAACAACATCTTCTATGGCTTGATAAGAAAACTGGTCTGGTAAGGTTTTCAAATACTTAACTACATGCTTATCGTAGTTGGCATAACCTCTGAAAGAAAATTGACCAAAGAGTATCGACTGTCTCTCATTAAAACGAGACATTAAAGCAACTAAATCATAATCTGTTTCTGAAAGAGATTCTCCTTTAGCCAATTTCATAATCATATCTTTATTAGCTACATGAGGATACTGTTGAAGGAGGCGACTTGCTGCATATTGACTCGCTTGATCTCCCGACTGATTTTCTAAAAAACTAGTTAACTGATCTCCGTTGAAATACTGTTGAAAAGCTGCTGGTTCGTATCCATTTTTACTAAACCACTGAGGTGAAATAACAAAGACAGCTTGCTTATTTTCCAGTTGCGGTAACATCTGTTGCATCCCAAAATACTGATTAAGGGAGGCAGCTCCTCTCTGACCTAACAAATAAGGTCTATAGGAGCGATTGTATTTTTCCGCCAATACTGAAGGATGGGCACTATCAAAACGTAACCACTCACTCGATCCAAAAAAAGGAACAAATCTTAAATCAGAATCTGACAGAGCCCTAACTTTTTGAAATCTTTCTTTAAAACTATCAATTGTAGTTGCTGCTGCCGATCGCTTTTCCTTTATGATATCATGAGCACTACCAGTAGGGAAGAAGAAAATCAAGAGGTAAACCAACAAACCAGCTATCAAGACCGGTCCGAAGATCATCCATAAGCGTTTAAGCATTTTGTAGCTCCACAATACCAGCTATGATTTTATTAGCTGTATTCCAGTCGTCGCGACCAAACTCTGTTACAGGGACACGAATGTCAAAACGGTTCTCAATCTCCACAATCAATTCAACCGTTCCCATACTATCCAAGACACCTGCATCAAAAAGATCTTCATCCATCATGTCAGAAACATCTTCCATAAACAACTCATCAATAATTTCGATAACTTCTGATTTGATATCCATATTTTATTTCCTTTTATTTTTTAAACCATAAATCATTCAAAAATCCAGAAAAGATTAAGAATGACAGCATGACGACATGGAAGGTGACAACCATGCCAAGCAACTGAATCCAGCGATTCTCAGGTAGAACAGCCTTCCCTGCTTTTTTCCGTTCCTTATTGAGCGTTTTTTTCTTGCGAATCCAAGCGTCATTGATAACCAGTCCAATCCCATGAAAGAGTCCATAGGCGATATAGTACCAGGTCACACCGTGCCAAAATCCCATAATCAGCATATTTACAATGTAGGCCACACTTGAGGTTACATTACGATTTTTAAAGACCTTCTTTCTGGTCAATACCATGACCATCCGCATAAACACAAAGTCACGGAACCAGAAAGAAAGACTCATGTGCCAACGATTCCAAAACTCCTTTAAATCCCTTGATAAAAAGGGCTTGTTAAAGTTGATGGGACTACGGATTCCCATTAAGTTTGAGATAGCTAAGGCAAACATAGAGTAACCTGCAAAGTCAAAGAAGAGCTCCAGACCAAAGGTATACATAACCGCTAAAGCATAGAGGTTAAAGAAACCACCTGATTGCAAGGCTAAATTCTTCAGAGGAGGCAACAAGGTCTCTCCTAAAACATGAGCTAGGATAAACTTATACAAAAAGCCCCACATGATATAGCGAACAGATTCATCCAGCATATCCATCAACTCATCCCGCTCAGGAATGGTCTGATAATTTTCATTAAAACGCTTAAAGCGATCAATTGGACCACTTGAAAAAGTCGGCATGAAGAGTAGAAAGCGGAGGAATTCCCAGAGGGTAAAATCCTTAATCACTCCATCTCTCAGCTCGATGATAATCCCAACCGAACGAAAGGTCAGGTAAGAAATTCCCAAGAACCCAAGCAAAGACTGTGTTCCATTGATAGCTGGTTGCACCTTGACAAAGACAATCGGAAGGAGGGACAGAAAACTAACTAGATAGAAGACCCACTTGCCATCCTTACTTTTTCGATAATGCTTGTAGAAAAGCAAGAGCAATATCTCCCAGCAAAGGTAGATACCCAAGGCAGCCAATTGATTAGTCTTCCCACCTACCAACATGGTGACGATAAAGAAGAGGCTAACCAGCACTTCATACCAGGCAAAGCGTTTCTTAAAAAAGAGGCCAATAAAGATAGGTAAGGTTGCAGCAATCACATAGACAAAATACTGAGGATTGCCGTATGGCTCTAAATGAGGAAGCTGTTGAAAGAACTCCATCATCTCTCATTCACCTCGTTAATCAATCCTTTGATATCAATTTTTCCATTTGGAGTCAGTGGCAAACTATCTCGATAAAGGAATTTAGACGGCATCATGTAGGACATCATGATGTCTGTCAAGTCTTCCTTAATCGCCTTGGTAATATCGATATCACGTTCAAACTGCTCGCGGACACCATCTTTTAAGATGACATAGGCTAGTAGATTTTGTACCTTGTGGTCTTTATTATAACGTGGAACAGCAACAGCAGACTCGATAAAGCGAGACTTATTAAGGTTTTGAGAGACATCTTCCAACTCAATGCGGTAACCGTTGAACTTGATCTGGAAGTCCATGCGTCCGCCGTAGAGAAGCAAGCCCTCATCTGTCATAGTTCCCACATCGCCTGTGTGATAGGCTGGCAGTCCTTCGAACTCAAAGAAGGCTTCCGCTGTTTTTTCAGGATTGTTCATATAGCCTTTTGACACAGCTGGTCCAGAAACAATGATTTCTCCCTGTTCCCCATTTGGTAGTTTATTACCTTCCTCATCAATGATAAATGTTGGAGAATCAGCCTTGGTATAGCCGATTGGGAGGCGTTTGAGAGTCGCTAACATCTCATCTGTCACGGCAACTGCTGACAGAGCCACTGTCGCTTCTGTTGGGCCGTAGGCATTGATAATACGAGCATGCGGGAAACGTTCGCGCAGTTTTTGAGCCGTTTTGACCGTCAATTCTTCGCCATCAAAGTAGAAATGCGTGATACCAGGCATTTTCTCGCTATTAAAGTCTTCTGACAACATGGCCATATCTGCAAAAGAAGGGGTTGATGTCCAGATAGCGATTGGCAATGAAAAGATGGTCGCAAAGAGTTGCTTAAAGTTCTGAGTAATGGCTGAAGGAAGGGCAAAAAGCGTACCACCCAGTGCCAAGGTCGGCGCCCAGTACATGACAGACAGGTCAAATGAGTAAGGTGGCTGAGCCAGCATTTGTGGACGACTTGGCGTCGCAAATTCCTTGTCCGTAATCATCCAATTGGTAAAGCTGAGGAGGTTATCATGTGAAATCTGCACTCCCTTAGGCTTACCAGTCGTACCAGAAGTAAAGATGATGTAGTAATTATCATCACCCTTGACTGGATGCGTGATCTCATAGCTATTTCCTTGAGCAAAGGCTTCCTTAACCTGAGCTAGAGTCATCATTGGTGTAGAAACCTGCTCCAATGGGAAGTCTGAGATCGCAATAATCAAGCTTGGCTCTGCTACTTCTAAAATTGCCGAAACTCGCTCCAAGGCCGAATGGCTGTCAATGGGAATGTAGGCATGTCCTGACTTAGTCAGTGCTACAAAAGTTGCCAACATTTCATATTCTTGGCCTCCAAAAACGACTACAGGAGACTTCTCTGGTAAATCCAGTTGATCGATGGCTGCAGCCAAACTATCCGAATCAGTCTTTAAATCTCCATAAGTGTGTTCCTGCCCCAAAACATTATAAACAGGATAGCTAGGCTGTGTCTGAGCAAAATGCTCAATGGTTTCAATCATATCTACTATTGGTTTATTTGACACAATAGGGGTTCTCCTTCAAGTTAAAATTCATTATAGATAAAGCCTCCTTGACCCTGACCAAGATAGCTAAAGAAGTAAAGCAGCCCTAGAAAGATAAGAAAATACAAGGCTGTCCGACCAAGAAAAAGGTACAATTCTTTTCTTTGTTTCATCAAGAAAAACCATTCATTTCTGTAATTTTTGTTAAAATAAGATGAACTCTTACTATAGTATTTTTCTACCATTGTACCACTTTATAGGGTGGTTTTTCAATTGTTTACCGTACATTTTCACTACATTTCAGCTTGTTTTAAGGATTATGCGGTTTTTCTATGCATATTTTTAAAAAAAGCCTGAGATTTCCATCTCAAGCCCTATCAAAAATAATTGTTTTCTAGATTAGAAAAGTGAGAATACAAGCACAGCCAAGGCTGCTCCGATAACAGGTCCTACAACAGGAATCCAAGCATAAGACCAGTCTCCGTCTCCCTTGTTTGGAATTGGCAAGATGCTGTGCATGATACGAGGTCCAAGGTCACGCGCAGGGTTCAAGGCATAACCTGTTGTCCCACCTAGTGATAGACCGATACCGACAATCAAAGTCCCCACCGCAAAGGTTCCGATACCTGCCTGAAAGTCGTAAAGACCCAAAGCAAAGATTGTCAAGACCAAAACAAAGGTTCCAATGATTTCGCTAATCAAGTTTGATACAGTATCCTTAATAGCTGGACCAGTGCTGAAAGTAGCCAAAATATTTCCTGAGTTTTCTTCTGCTTCGTAGTGAGGTTTGAATTGCAACCAAACCAAAACCTGACCCAGCATAGCCCCTGCGAACTGAGCTAGGATGTAAGGGAAAACGGAAGCCCAAGGCAAACCACCTTTTAAAGCCACACCAATTGTCACAGCTGGGTTTAAATGAGCTGGACTGAGCTTCCCAGATACAAAGACCGCAACCGCAACTGCAATCCCCCAACCCATAGTAATCACAATCCAACCTGCATTGTTGCTCTTGGTTTTAGGAAGAACCACACCTGCTACAACACCATTCCCTAGAAGAATCAGGATTAAAGTCCCTAGAAATTCTCCAAATAATTCATTCATCATATTTTTGTCTCCATTAAAAAGGAGGAGAGGGTAGACTAGGAGTCCTGCCCGCCACCTCTTTTATTTTTTCTTAATTTTTTAATTCTGCTAAATCGTTGTTAGCAAGAGCTGCTTCGACATCCGCACGGTAGACTGCTTTTTCTTCTTCTGACCAGTCATAGAATCGTCCCATTTCATCCAAAACTGGCTCAACGATGCTATCCAAACTATCACGCATAAAGAGCATATGGTTGGTACGACGAAGGAGGAAGTCAACTGGGCTAAGAGCCAACTCATTGCGCATTGCATAATGCAGAGACAAGGTGTCTGCCAAGCTGAGTCCTGGCGCTTGTTCCAAGCTGTGGGCAAGGGCAAATACCTTCGGTGCATTTGAACCGTATAGATTTGCGAGATAGTGAGCTTCCTTGCTATCCAAACCACGTGACACTCCAAGTTGAGCAAAAGCTTCAATTTCTGAGTCCACATTTGCTGGGTTCAATTCTCCACCTGAAACAGGGTAAGTCTTAGAATTGATGAGTTTAAAGCTACGGTCAAATTCTGCTTTGAGGATTTCAACCACGCGTTCCATAGCTCCTTCAGCCATCTTACGGTAATCTGTGATTTTACCACCAGCAAGGGTCAAGAGACCATTGTCATCACGATCCAAGCTAGAACCACGTGAAACTGCAGATGGATCCAAATGTTTCTCAGAAGTACTGCTTTCAAGCTTGCTGACAGCAGCCTCAACATCTTCACGCGTTTTTTCTTTAGAGAGATAAGATTCAACAGTCGCAATCAAGTTGTTAAAGCTTTCATCACTGATGGTTCCGTTATTTCCTCCATTGTAGTCAGAAGCGCTATTGCCTGCAATCAATGGACGAAGACCTGCCCAGCTACTTTCAATATCTTGAACAGTAATATTTGCTTCTGGGAAGCGGTTGTTTACAATACCAAGTAAGTAATCAACATCTTCTTGAGTTACTTTTGGATGTTCTAAATCACCTGTATAGTCTGTGTCTGTTGTACCAAAGTAAGTCTTGTTTTCACGTGGGAGAACAAAGACCATACGACCATCACCCAAACCTGTGTCAAAGTAAACTGGCTGTGACACCTTTATCTTGCTTGAATCCACTACCAAGTGAACTCCCTTAGTTGGACGCATTTGTGAGAATTGTGTTCCCTTATTAGATAAATTGCGTACTTTGTCACTCCAAGGACCTGTTGTGTTAATAACCAGACGGGCCTTGATTTCAAAGACTTGGTATGTCAACAAATCACGAGCTACGACACCTGTAATCTTGCCACTTTCGTCAAAGAGGAAGCCTTCTGCTTTAACGTGGTTGGCAATGAGGGCACCGTCTTGGTTGGCACGTTTGATGTTTTCAATCACGAGACGCGCATCGTTGTTACGGAAGTCAAGGTAAACCCCACCTCCTACCAAGCCTTCTTTCTTCAAGTTTGGTTGACGTTCCAAGACTTCTTCCTTGCTCAAGACCTTGTTAGCAGCTGGCGTATTGTTAACCCCTGCCAAAAGGTCGTACAAATCCATGGCTACTTTCAGACGGAAGAGGCTAAAGGTAGCTCCATCTTCATCGTAAACTGGCAAAAGCATTGGATCTGGTTTTGGAATGTGTGGAGCGATTTGTTGAACCACTGCACGTTCAGAAACTGTATCTGATACCACTTCTACGTCAAATTGTTTGAGGTAACGCAGACCTCCGTGAACCAATTTTGTTGAACGGCTAGATGTTCCTTCTGCGAAGTCCTGCATTTCAATCAAACCAGTATCTAGACCACTAGCTGCTGCCTGTAAAGCTACACCAGCCCCTGTGATTCCTCCACCGATAATCAAGAGGTCCAGGGTACGTTCCTGCATTTTTTTAATTGATAATTCACGTGTTTTCTTTGAAAATTCCATACTTACACACTTTCTAACTGAGTCGCTTTATTCTCCCAGTATTAGTCGTCTACTTCCGCAAAGACTTGAGTTGCTTTCACAGCCTTCTTCCAGCCTTTGTAGAGTTGTTCCTTGCGGGATTCGTTCATAGATGGTTCAAAGAGTTCTCCTGTCTCATTCAAGAGTTTCAACTCATCCAAGTCTTTCCAATAGCCCACTGACAAACCTGCTAGGAAAGCTGCCCCTAGAGCTGTTGTTTCTAAGTTTTTGGCGCGTGCGATGTCGATTCCCAAAATGTCAGCCTGGAACTGCATGAGGAAGTTGTTCATAGCTGCACCACCATCTACTTTCAAGACCTGGATAGCTGTCTGCGCATCCACTTGCATGGTGTCGATGATGTCACGTACTTGATAAGCAATTGATTGAAGAGTTGCCTTGATAAAGTCTTCCTTGCTTGTTCCACGAGTCAAACCAAAGACAGAACCGCGAGCATTTTGGTTCCAGTATGGTGCTCCTAGTCCTGTAAAGGCTGGAACTACATAAACTTCATCATCATTGTGAGAATCACGAGCATATTTTTCAGATTCTGGTGAACTGTCAACCATGCGAAGACCATCACGAAGCCACTGAATCGCACTTCCTGCGATGAAGATAGAACCTTCTAAAGCATAGTAGACCTTGCCATTGATACCGTAACCAATTGTTGTCAAGAGGTTGTTTTCAGACAACTGCATTTCTTCCCCAGTGTTCATGATGATGAAAGAACCTGTTCCATAAGTATTTTTAACCATACCTGGTTCAAAGGCCAACTGTCCAAAGAGAGCTGCCTGTTGGTCCCCTGCCATACCTGAGATTGGCACTTCTCCACCATAGAAGTGGAATGGGGCTGTCTTACCGTAGATTTCAGAGTTAGAACGGACTTCTGGCAACATAGCCTTAGGAATATTGAGGATTTCTAAGATTTCATCATCCCATTTGAGTTCTTTAATATTGTAGAGCATGGTACGAGCTGCATTTGAGTAGTCCGTTACGTGAGCCGCACCGTCTGTCAATTTCCAAACCAACCAAGTATCGATGGTACCAAAGAGCAACTCCCCTTTTTCAGCTCGCTCTTGAGCGCCCTCTACATGGTCCAAAATCCAACGAACCTTGGTAGCTGAGAAGTAAGCATCGATAATCAAACCAGTCTTTTCATGGAATTTTTCCACATAACCTTGGCTTTTTAGTTGCTCAGCCAAAGGTGCTGTCTGACGTGATTGCCAAACGATAGCGTTGTAGATAGGAAGTCCTGTTTTCTTATCCCAGACAACCGTTGTTTCACGCTGGTTGGTAATCCCGATTGCCTCGATTTGACTTGGTTTCACACCACTTTCGATGAAAGCACCCGCAATAACAGACTGTACAGAATTCCAAATTTCATTGGCATTGTGTTCTACCCAACCTGCGTGAGGGAAAATTTGAGTGAACTCTTTTTGACTAGAGCTAACTTTTTCTCCTTTTTTATTAAAGATAATGGCACGAGAACTTGTTGTTCCCTGGTCAATGGCCATAATGAATTTTTCTTGTGACATGTGATGTCCTCCTCATAAAGATCTTGAGGATGTCTCCTCTTTACACTAACTAGTATACAAAATAAAGCGCTTTCTTGTTTATCAACTTTTTTTAATTTTTAAAAAAATGTGAGGAGATTGTGTAAATTTCACAAAAAAGACCTGAAACAACCAAGCCTTTTAAGTGAATAATAACTGACGAATCCCTGCCAAATCTTCCATATCCAAGTCGTTTTTTAAATAATAGACTGGTGTTTGTTCCTTCTTATGAATCGGGTTATTGGTAACCAGCAAATCATAATGTCGAGTTCGGTCATAGGCTTCAATGGTAATAAAACGATTGTATTCCAAATACCGTTTCAAAATGGCTGCCATCCTTGAAAAGACAAGAAAACCAGATGTCAAATCCAGACCAATCCGCATATGCTGGCCACCATTTTCAGCCATATATTCGATCAACTGGAGCCATTCCCAGAGAATTTTCTTATCCAAATCCGTCCCCTGCTGAAAAGCGGGCAAGGCATGAAAAATCTCCTCTGCTGTTTCCCTAAAATCATGTTCCATCAGGAAATATGGATGACGATTCTCTAACTGGTACTTGTAGCGATCCTGTAAAATATAGCCCTTATAGAGATAGACTTGAGCACAAAGCTGACTGAGTTCATAGGTGACATGGTCCTCTGTATAACCGCCCAGCAAATCCTCCTTCTTCATTTCTTGAATCAATTGCGTCAGCAAATCTGCCAACTGCCCTCCAAAACCAAGGATATACTCCATGGTATGAAGGGGAAGAATACGATGAGACAAGAGGAAAGAAAAGAAAATCATCATCTCTCCATCCTCAGTTCCTAGAGGAAGATGTTGCCCAGCAAAAAAGGACGGAGCCTTTCTGAGCAAACGAAGGTAGAAAATATTGTCAAAATACCCTTGCATTTTCTCTTCTATCACTTGAAACTGACAAGCATTGACCCGAAGGCGTTGTTGACTAATGTGAGCCCAGAGAATCAAATCTAATTTCTGCCCCGAAGACAAACTCGCACCGCAGATTTCTTCTAGTGTAGCAATTTCCTGCTTTCTCTCTGGTTTCTGCATGTGGCTTTCCCACTCCTGACTGGACCAGACCTTGCGGAAAAGACAGAAATAGAAATAGCGAATCTGATGCTCTGGACCTCGCCAACGTCCATTTTGGATAGATAAATCAAATTCTGACAAAATCTGATTTAAACTAGCCAAATGGCGCCCAAGTGTTGCCTCACTAATCATCAATTCTTGAGCCAGCTGATGGGCTAAAAACTGTTGATGATAGAGAAGATAGACCACAATCTGGTATTTAATAGCATTTTCCAAAAACAAGCTCCGGATATCTCTCCCCTTGGTAGCTGCACCGATTGACAGACGCAGATTTTCATCTTCTAAGGATATGTTTAGCTCTAAACCACTGTCCGAAGCCTTATCATTGAGCAGGGTGACATATTTGGTTAGGGTTGCTTTTGAAAATCCTGTCTCCTCCATTACAGCCTTGACAGTCGTCTGAGACTCTTGTAATAGAAAGGAAAGGATTGAAAATTGGCCAGATTCAGCCTTTTCCATCAAATCTCCTAAATACATTTGTTACCCCTTTCATTTTCTACCTTAAGCATAGCATAAATCTTAGAAATGCTGAAATAATCTGTTTCTCTTTTTATTTACCTGCTGATTTCCTGGTCCATTATCCTGAAAATCAGCAAACACACGGCTCCCCCTTTGGGCATTTTTATGCTAAAATAGTAGCTATGGATAAAATTATTAAAACTATATCAGAAAGCGGAGCCTTTCGTGCTTTTGTCCTTGACAGCACAGAAACCGTCCGCACTGCTCAAGAAAAACACCAAACCCAAGCTAGCTCAACTGTAGCGCTTGGTCGAACTCTTATCGCTAGCCAGATTCTCGCAGCCAATGAAAAAGGAAATACTAAACTAACAGTTAAGGTGCTGGGATCTAGCTCACTAGGTGCCATCATCACCGTCGCTGATACCAAGGGGAATGTCAAAGGTTACGTTCAAAATCCAGGTGTCGATATCAAAAAGACTGCAACTGGTGAAGTCCTAGTCGGACCTTTTGTTGGAAATGGTCAATTCCTCGTTATCACAGACTACGGCATTGGAAATCCTTACAACTCTATGACTCCCCTCATCTCTGGAGAAATCGGTGAAGACCTGGCCTTTTACCTGACTGAAAGCCAACAGACCCCTTCTGCTGTCGGCCTCAATGTCCTTTTAGACGAAGAAGACAAGGTCAAGGTTGCAGGTGGTTTCCTAGTTCAAGTCTTGCCGGGAGCCAAGGAAGAAGAGATTACCCGATTTGAAAAACGCATCCAAGAAATGCCAGCTATCTCAACGCTTCTCGAAAGTGAAGACCATATCGAAGCCCTCCTCAATGCTATCTACGGTGACGAGGCCTACAAGCGTCTTTCTGAAGAAGAAATCCGTTTCCAATGTGACTGTAGTCATGAGCGCTTTATGAACGCTCTTGCTAGTCTTCCAAGCTCAGACTTACAGGAAATGAAAGAGGAAGACCACGGGGCAGAAATCACTTGTCAATTCTGCCAAACGACTTACAACTTTGATGAAAACGACCTGGAGGAACTCATTCGTGACAAATCTTAATACACCTTTTATGATTGGCAATGTTGAGATTCCCAATCGTACCGTTTTAGCGCCTATGGCTGGCGTGACCAACTCAGCCTTTCGTACCATCGCAAAAGAGCTCGGAGCTGGACTCGTTGTCATGGAAATGGTCTCTGACAAGGGAATCCAATACAACAACGAAAAAACCCTGCATATGCTTCATATCGATGAAGGCGAAAACCCAGTCTCTATCCAACTATTTGGTAGTGATGAAGACAGTCTAGCACGCGCAGCAGAATTCATCCAAGAAAACACCAAAACCGATATCGTGGATATCAACATGGGCTGCCCAGTTAATAAAATCGTGAAGAACGAAGCTGGTGCTATGTGGCTCAAGGATCCAGACAAGATTTACTCTATCATCAACAAGGTCCAGTCTGTCCTTGATATCCCACTTACTGTCAAAATGCGTACCGGCTGGGCTGACCCATCTCTGGCAGTAGAAAATGCCCTCGCTGCTGAAGCTGCAGGTGTTTCTGCCCTCGCCATGCATGGCCGTACCCGTGAACAAATGTATACAGGTCACGCAGACCTTGAGACCCTTCACAAGGTCGCTCAAGCTCTGACCAAGATTCCATTTATCGCTAATGGTGACATCCGTACAGTTCAAGAAGCCAAGCAACGCATCGAAGAAGTAGGTGCTGATGCAGTCATGATTGGTCGCGCTGCCATGGGAAATCCCTACCTCTTCAACCAAATCAACCATTACTTTGAAACAGGAGAAATCCTACCTGATTTGACCTTTGAGGACAAGATGAAAATCGCCTACGAACACTTGAAACGCTTGATTAACCTCAAAGGGGAAAACGTCGCAGTTCGTGAATTCCGTGGCCTCGCTCCTCACTACCTCCGTGGAACATCTGGCGCTGCCAAACTCCGTGGAGCCATTTCACAAGCTAGCACCCTAGCAGAGATTGAGGCACTCTTGCAGTTGGATAAGGCTTAAAATGGTTCATACTGCTCTACTAATTATCGATATGCAAAAAGCATTTGATAGCCCTATCTGGGGAGAACGAAATAACCCTCAAGCTGAACATCAAGCATTGAGGTTACTAGCATACTTTCGTAAACACGCTCTTCCAGTCTTACATGTTCAACACATATCTGACAATCCCCAGTCGCAATTTCATAACAAACAAAATCAGGTGTTTAAAAGTGGATTTGAACCGATTACCTCAGAACCTGTCTTTCAAAAAATGGTTAATAGCGCCTTTATTGGAACAAATCTTGAAACATATTTACGAACAAATCAGATTTGTCATTTAGTCGTTGTTGGTTTGACCCTGCCTCATTGTGTATCTACTACGACACGAATGGCAGCAAATCTTGGTTTTGAAGTCACTCTACTAGCAGATGCTACTGCCAGTTTTACCCTATCTAACAAAAACGGTCAGACCATCTCTCCTGAGACTATCCATGAGATTCATCTCCTTTCTCTACAAGATGAATTCGCTCAAATTCTTACTACAGAAGAATTTTTAACCCAAGTGCAAGTATAAAATAATCCGTCAACTCTTATTGAGCTGACGGATTTTCTTTGACTGTAAAAATTCAAATAATGAGAGCTATTATTGACTCAAAGCAACACTGGAAACCTTACCATCCGCTCCTGTTGTAATTTGGATGATTTTTCCTCCACCAATTTTGGCATTATACTTACCATCATCAAGAGTATAAGAATAGCCTTTGATAGAGTAATTTTCTTTCTTTCCATCAGAAGATTCTACTGTGAATTGACCTCCTGATGAAACTGTAATGGTTTCACCATTGGCTCCCTTCCAATTGCCCGCTGCAGCTGAGAAATCACCATCTACCATGGTTAAAACACCCTTGTAGCGTTTATTTTGCTCTGCTTGTTTGTCTTGAAGTTTGCGGTCAGTTGTAGGATCATAGCTTGATTGGTTAGACTGGGCTTGAGGAGCTTGTTGAGTTGAAGGAGCCTGAGCAGGAGTTTGTTGACTAGCTACCTGTTGATTAGCCACTTCTTGACCTTGTCTTTGTTCTGGTGTCGCTTGTGATGTCCTTGCAGTTGCTGAAGATTGATCAGTAGACGCCTTGGCCTTTTCAGATGAAGCTGAGCTTGAGGACTTCTGAGTCTTGCTTTCTTTGCTAGCAGAAGCTGCTTTAGAACTTGATGATTGGCTTGTCTTAGCAGAACTGCTTACTTGAGTTGTTTCCTTTTTATTTCCACAAGCTCCTAATAATAGGGTAGAAGCCAATACAGTTGCTGCCATCAATTTGATATAGGTTTTCTTTTTCATTTTTCTACTCCTTTGTAATATTTTAGAAATATAAAGAAATCTTTTTGTAATATAATTGTAACATTCCGATTTAAATATGTCAACAATTTATCTAAACTATTTTAAAAATCTCACATAATTTAGACACCTTTACTCCTCCTACTCTTCTATTCGTAATAAAACAGAAAAAAATTCCTATTTTGATTAAAATTGTTTAAACCCCCTTTGTGTAATCGCTTGCATTATTGAGTGTGAAGGAATATAATAACATTGAAATAGAATATAGGAGGTGCACTCTCATGCTAAATAAGTATTTCAAGTATCTTCCTTGGCTGATTTTAGATGCTTTCGCTTCTTACGGGGCAGCTACTCATTACGCTCAAACAACATTTGATTTGTTCTTCTTAACTATCGTTTTTATGATTGTCTACGTAGCTTTATTGTATTTACACGAAACCTATTTAAAATATAAATACAAAGACTTCTTTACTCACATATTGAGTAATCCTAAGAAAGATAGCCACCCCTAAAAACAGTCGCAACAGCAAAACCATCTCATGATGGTACATAAAGAGGTCGGGAACTTTGTCCCGACCTCGCTTTTTATACAATATCAAATTTTAACTGGCCTGCTTTGACACCAATCTTAAGTGTCTTACCTGCTACTAATTCTCCCTTGAGAAGAAGTTCTGCCAACTTGTCTTCCACTTCTGTTTGCAGGGTTCTGCGAAGTGGACGAGCTCCCATCTCTGGGTCATATCCTTGATTTGCCAACAATTTCAGTGCGGAAGCTTGTAATTTCAAGTCAATTCCTTTTTCAGCCAAACTTGCCACTAAAGGTTTGACCATAATCTTCACCACTTCCTGCATATTGTCGCTAGATAGGCTATGGAAGACAACCTTTTCATCAATACGGTTGATAAACTCAGGTCTATAAGCCTTTTTCAGTTCTTCAAACATGCGTTTTTCCATATTCTCCTGATCAAAACGGATATCCTTAGCTCCAAAGCCAACTGTCTTGTCATCCCGAAGGGCTGTCGCACCAAGGTTTGATGTCATGATAATAATGGTATTTGAAAAGTCGACCTTGCGTCCCTTACTGTCTGTCAAGACACCGTCATCCAAGACCTGCAAGAGAACATTAAAGATGTCTGGGTGGGCCTTCTCTACCTCGTCAAAAAGGAGAACAGAATAGGGTTTGTTACGAACCTTCTCCGTCAACTCCCCACCTTCTTCATAACCCACATAACCCGGAGGAGCTCCATTGAGACGGCTGGCTGCGAATTTCTCCATATACTCACTCATATCAAAGCGGATAAGGGCTGATTCGTCATCAAAGAGAACTTCTGCCAGAGCCTTGGCCAATTCGGTCTTACCGACACCTGTAGGTCCTAGGAACATAAAGGAACCAATCGGACGCTTGTGACTGCGAATTCCTGACTGGTTACGGCGAATGGCACGGCTGATACTAGAGACAGCCTGATCTTGCCCGATAACCCGTTTATGGAGTTCTGCTTCAAGATTTAGATATTTCTTAGCGTCAGTCTGAGTCAGTTTTTGGACTGGGATACCTGACAGACGACTCAAGGTGGTCAAAATATCAGACTCTGTCACCAAGTCTTTATAGACAGGCACTTCCTCCTCTTTTGCGATTAGCTGAGCTGCCTGTTTCCACTTGCCATCCATCAAGGCCTTGTCAGCTGGACTCAAGCCTGAATCGTCTGCTTTTACATGCTTAGCCTTATTTTGCACTGTTGCCGCTGCCTCATCCAAGAGATCAATAGCAGAGTCTGGCAAGTGACGACTAGTCAAGTAGCGATGTGCCATCTTGACAGCTGTTTCAACCGCTTCATCTGTGATTTGCACACGATGATGTTTCTCATAAGTCGCCTTCAAGCCTTGTAAAATGGTCATGCTGTCTGCCACACTTGGCTCTTCAATCGTCACTTTTGCAAAACGACGAGAAAGGGCTGCGTCTTTTTCAATGTGTTTTTGGTACTCTTCCTGAGTAGTCGCACCAACCGTTCTCAAGGTTCCACGCGCTAAAGCTGGCTTCAAGATATTGGCCGCATCCAGAGTTGAGTCAATTCCACTACCAGAACCCATGATAGTGTGGAGTTCATCGATAAAGAGGATGACTTGACCATCTTCTTCAATATCCTTGATGATATTATTCATGCGTTCTTCAAAGTCACCACGGAAGCGTGTCCCTGCAACAACATTCATCAAATCAAGCTCTAACACGCGCATCTTAGCCATTTCCGCAGGTACATCACCACTAGCAATACGCTGGGCAAGACCGAGCGCCAGAGCTGTTTTCCCGACACCAGCATCCCCAACCAAGACAGGATTATTCTTGGTTTTTCGGCTCAAGATTTGAATCATACGCGAGATTTCCTTATCTCGACCGATGACTGGTTCTAACTTGCCAGAACGCGCTTGCTCTGTCAAATCATGCGTATAGTCCTCGAGACCACCACTCGGAGTCTGGGGCATGCCCATCATATTAGCCATAGAATTTTGCTTATCAGCTACTGTACGATGGCGTTGGCGTAAAGCCTTGAGATCTTCACGAGTCCAGCCTGCTCGTTCTTCTAAATTTCGACGAAGGGCTGCAATCTTGACCTGATCTTTCTTGTCTTCATAAGAAAAACCAGCCCTCTCCAAGATACGAGTCGCCAAGGCATTGCCATCATGCAAAATCGCATAAAGGAGGTGCTCTGTCCCTAGCACCTTAGCATGGACCACTGACGCTACATACTCTGCTTCATCAAAAAGGACCTGCAAACGATGAGAGAACGGCAATTCCGTAAAGGTTTCATCTTGGCTATAGTCCGTTTCAGTCAGCTCCAAAGCAACTTCTTCTAAACGGTCCATCTCATATGGATAATCATTTAAAGTTGCCCCTGCCACACTATAACTGTGATTAGACATGGCAATCAACAAGTGCCAAGACTCTAAGTAACGAGCTCCAAAATGGCCAGCAACCATGTAGGCACTTTCGATACATTCATTCAATGCTTTTGAATAGTTCATCTTACTTCCCTTTTCTATCTACCTCTTGTATGACCTGGCGTAGCATGTTTGCTCGGAGGACTGGAGCTTCTTCTCCTAGGACGCGATCCAAAGCTACTGCCACCAGTAAATTCATCTCCTGCTTGGTCATCAATTCCTGCTCAACCAAAAGTTGTAGAATATCCTCATAAATTTCTTGACTGACCCGCTCACCAATTGAGTAAAGCAGCTCCCTGAGCATTTCATGATGACTAGAAAACTCAATCCGTCCTATACGAATGTAGCCTCCGCCACCACGCTTACTTTCAACCAAGTAGCCTCTACTTTCCGTAAAGCGTGTCTTGATTACGTAGTTAATCTGACTAGGGACAACCTGAAAGGTATCCGCCAACTGACTCCGTTGCAACTCCACGATACCAGATTGATCTAAAATCGCCTTGATGTAGGCTTCAATATGATCCGATGTATTTTTAAATCTCATTACAAACCCACCTCTCTCTTTGAACCTTGACTATCTTTGACTATACTATCATTTAACACTCTATAAGTCAAATTTTTAGGGCTCAGCCCTTGAAAATACTGACTTTCTTTAAAAACATTTAGGCATTAAATCGCCTTAGTTTTTCTTGATAGTTCCTAAAAAAGTCCACAAAAAAGAGCCCTAAAATGGGCGTAATATTGACGAGTTCAGCAGGCAAGAAACTAGCACGGTCAAACGTGCTTTTTTAATACCTAGTAATATTATAGCATATCTTCCTCAGCATTTCCATTTCGCACATTTGTGCCGACTGACGCACTGTTGAGGTGTAATTTTTTTGTATTGATGTACTAAAAGTCACTTCTACGTGGTGTTCAAAGCCTAGTCTAGTTTTCTTAATACTTGCAAATTTAATATTTAGAACTTTCGTTTCTTCCTCTACTATTCGCAAAAAATAAAGGAGTAACTATCTTTGACAGTTACCCTTTTTTACTCTAATTATTTTTATTAGATAATTAGGATTATATTTCTACTATATTTCTAACTGATGAAGTTACATAAGTGAAAGTATGTTGTGTACGTCTAATAACTACTTTTACACTTGTCTTAATTTGATATTCTTCATTTGTAGTTAAATGAAGTGATTTTATTTCTGGATCGTTGACCTTTACATTCACAATCCCTTCTTGAGTATCCAAAGTTATTTTCTGAGTAGATAAGTCAACCTTGATTAATTTCCCCTGAACTATGATATTTTCTTGTTTTTCTATATGAGTATCCTTAAATTTTTTGTTAATCTCTACTATCTGCTCTTTAGCAAATAGCTTATTAGAATTATTTAGCTTATCTTGAATCTCTATCCCAAGTTTTTCTTTATTCAATCTAGATACTAATTGTTTCACAGAATTAAAAGTTCTTGAACTATATGTCTCAACAAATTCTGGAATATCAATTGTTCCTTCAAGCAAATCAGATACATCATTCATTACATTTATTGCTATATTATTTTCACGATCGAAGATTGAAAGTTGATTAGTTTTTAATCCCAAATCAATTATAAATGAACCTGCTCTGGTAGAAGTAATTATAAGTTCATTCCGATTTAGAATATCTTTTGGAATCTGTCCTCGCTTTCCTTCAAATCCAATACACGATGCTATCCCATTTTCTTGAATACTCTCGACTGATTTGAGAGTTTCTGACAGTTGTCTTAACCCAATTTGTCCAGAAGGAAGATTTTCTGAAAGCAATCTGATAGAAAGCATACTCTTAACATTGCTTGAATTTATCGCTTCTTCAAATTCTCTCATTGATTCAAGTCCCATATGCAACATAACTCTTAATTCATCATTAGAAACTTTATTCGCTCTATCTTCAAGTATTTTTAATTCTGTACTCATAAAACCACCTCCTTATCTAACTCGATAATTCCTTTAGGGTTATGATTTCTGTCAAAACCAAATTTCCCTAACCAATAGGTTTCCTGGTAATCTATTTCATACCATTCTTTAGAAAACTGAACAAAGAAATTTTTATCCCAACAAACATAAACATCTAAATATTTATCTAATAACTCTTCATGTTTATTCCTTAATAATTGAAAGTATTCGCAATTATTGGGATCTGGCTCAATAAATACAACACAATCAATATCGTTTGGATCCACCTTGTTGGAACAAAAACTGCCATCAATCCAGACTCTAGTTACTTTATTTTTATCTAATTCACTCCAAAAACTACAAAATGATTCAAAATTTCTATGACGTGTAGTTGAAGTTCGAAAGCCATTCACTAAAAAATCTTCAATTTCTGATTTTTCTCGTACATCAATTACGCCACCCTCTAGATTCCCATGTACGTTAAATTGCATATTCCCCTCCATACTTTAATCAAACAATGATTTAATCATATCTGCAATTCCTAATTGTATAATGTAGTTTTTCAAGAGATAAATTAATACTTTGAACTAATTATATCCCTTTTTTACTTATTATTCAATGTTGTTGATTAAGTATTACCAAAAAAATCAGTCGTTGTGGATTTATTTTTAATTAAGACTCAATTAGTCCGTATACAACAAAGCAAGGACAGACTGAAGTTTAACTTGAATTTTAAAACTCAATGTAAATCTTGCATTTTACTCAAAATTGGCTAGTTTTTACCCCCTTTTTGTCTGGAGGTCTCCGACTTGGAAAAAGTTCCCTTCACCGGTACCCTACTGGCCAGAAAGATTTTTTAAAAGGTGGGGGGAGTCAATATCCTTTCAACTCAACAAATCTTTTAGCGATTACCTTTCTACGGCTATTTATATAACGAGTAGTTTTATTTAGTTTCTCTGCCACGTCTTCCCAAGTCGCACCAGCTTCTAAATATCTCATTTTAAAAATGACTAGATCACTTTCAATTAAGTTTTCCATCAAGGTATCTACAACTAGTTTAAAGCCTTCTAAATATCTTAGCGTTTGGTCTTCTTCAATTCTAATGATGGTTGCTTCAGTAGGACTATATACTGTCTTGCTTTTCCCACCAGTACAATCTTCAGCGCTATGTTTCTTATTATGTATTAGTTCCTGTCTTCTCAAATAAATTTTATTAGCAAGCGTTCTATATCGTCCTAACTCAATATCTATCCCGTCCAGGTCTCTGTTACTCAACTCGTACATAGGCAAGTACCTCCACTTAAATTTAAAAAATTTTTTATCTTTCAATTTGTCAAATTGTAAATTCTGTCAAACTGACAAAAAGCGCTAAAAGCCTTCCAACACTCCACTTACCAGGTATCATTGTTTTAAGTTTGACAACTCTTCAATATGACAAGTTCAAGGGAAATTTCTTTAATTTATCCCCTCAGTTTCTCATATCTTACATTCTGTGAAACTCACTCCATTCTGTAAACCTCTGATATACCTTGCTTTCAAGCTATTACTTCTTTTCAGTTTATGCTTACTTTGTTATGTGAAACTTAGTAAAGCATAAAAGTAGGACTAGCGATATTTCTTTTGTTTGAGCCATATATCACTAGCCTTACTTAATTTGTTCCCTATTTTTCTAGATACACTTTGATGTCCCGATATTCCTTAGAAAAATTCATCCATCCGCTAGAATCAGGGGTTAAGAATGGTAGAACAGTAAGCGGACTTACTTCTGTTCGATACGGCGATAGAGAATGTCTCTGACTTATTTCTCTGACTACACCTGTATGGATTTCTTCTACATCCTTCTTCAGTTCTTGAATTTCATCATATGCGTCCAGAATTCGTCTAAGTTTGTTTCGGTATTGTTTATAGATCTTCTTAGTTTCCATCCGTTGCTTAGTCTCTTTAAAAATGTATTCAAAGATGACTGCATTAGCTTCTGAAAAATCACTATCAAATTTTTCCTGAAGGCCATCAATAGCTTTTTCCATCTTTTCCAGCTGCTCTAAAGATTCTAAGTTATTTGACAAAAAAGAATCTATGTTCTCAAATGAAACTGCTTGATTGCCTAACAGGCTTTTCCTTTTTTCGCTTAACTGTTCTCGTGCTGAATTAATCTTACTTTTTTTATTATCTATATCATCCAGTGTTTCAAATACTTGATTAATATCCATTTCTTTCTCCTAGTTCCATTGAATAAAGTAACCACAATCTTCTTCAACTTTTTTTACATCAAATCGGGTATGTAAAATCAACCGTTTCCCAAAATAGTCATTCGCATTCACCCAACTAAGTGTATCTTTCTTGCGATCAAACAGAGTAACAAAGTTTTCTAGATCTCCGATAAAGCCTTTTTTGTCGCCTTTGTTCCCTAATGTCGTATCATCTACAATTAAAAAGTTATCTACAAAGAATGTTTCACTTGTCCCTGTCTCTTTATCAACTTTAAGAAGATAATTTCCTGAAGTGTCTTTCATTTTTTCTAAGACACTAAATAGTGATTGACTAATAACAATAGATACATTGCGCTCTGGATTGATTAAAGAAACAATAGATTTCAAGTCGTCCAGACTTGTAGCGGTCTGTACTTTCGCAGTTTGGAGAATTTTCCCAATCTCTCTATTTCGTGTTCTACGTTTTAATTTAATAATCCTCTTACCAAGAAAATCCGTTAAATTATATTGGCCATCATCTAATTGTTCCTGTGAAAAATCAAGTTTTCCACTGAATAATTTAACTAAGTAATCAACGCTGATAGTTTTCTTTTTATCTGCTTCTGTTCTCTCAACCGAATTTTCGCTAACTTCTTGTAATGAATCAGATTCAAAGTCAGTTACTTCATACTTCCCACCACGGGTACGAGTCTCAATAACATTTACTAGATCAACCAGCTCTTTACGTTGATGTTCATCTCCATAACTATCAAGGATTGGTTTTTCAATGAGTACATGATTATTTTCTACGTTCATCCCTCTAGTGTTATAACCTGTACTTCGGATATAAGCTTCTAAATTTTCTTTTTGTTTAGCTAAGTTAGTTGTCATTTTTTGCTCCTTCATCTTTTAATATCTGATTTTTGTTTATAATTTTTTCTAAAATTCTTTGCTCTTAGTTTTTCTTTTATAACTCTCCGAGCCTTTAGAATCATTTTTTCTAGATTTTGATTTGTCTTGTTTGTTAGCATATTTTTCTAGTATTTCTTGTTTCCGTTGTTCTAAGCTATTATCTTCTTTTTTACATTGAGAAAAGATTTTCTGTCTTTTATCTGGATCCATAGAAAACTTATTGGCTACTACATACCCTAAAGAAGTATCTCCTGACATCTCCCTCACCCCCTTTCTATGCAAACAAAAAGGGACATACCACTAGCATTATATGCTTACGGTATGTCCCTGAGTTGTTCTCAATAGACTTATTTTTTAGTTTCTTTTTTGACTAGATGAGTAAATTTCCCATCTGAATAGAATAAAGTAATTTCTCCAAAACTTGGAACTTTTTCTATCTCTATTATACCACGTTTTTCGTATACAACAAAGCCTTTTTCTGTTGCAAATCGCATTTTATCATCATTCATTGATATTCTCCCCTCACTGTGTTTATAGTGTATCTTTTATCTTTGATCGTAAAAGCCTTGAAAGTGTTCCCTTCTAAACCTTTCAAAATTCTACTTGAATTTCTAGCATTGTAAACAGTCCGCAGTTCACTACTATCTAGGTTCGTGTTGAAAATCGTAGTTTCTCGATTGTTGATAATATCAAACAAGAAATCCTGTTCCCAGTCACTCTTAGGTGTTACCGTCCCATTTTTTGCCCCCAGGTCATCGATGATTAGAAAATCTACATCAACTAACTTTTTAACCGCCTCATACTCTGTTAAGTTTGCATTTCTTCCATAAGTCCAGCCTTCTTTTATCTGCTTGATAATCTCGGTTAAGCTGACAAACAAGACACTCTTAGGCTCGTTCTTCTCTCTGAAGCTCTCATTGATTTCTTTGGCCAGGGCAAGAGATAAATGACTTTTCCCTATTCCTGTGCTACCGCTGATTAAGGTATTTCCTGTCATACCTGCAAGATACTTCTGGACTTGCCCCTTTACAAACTCTAACATCTGACCTTCCTCTGTCGTCTTAACAAAGAAATTCTCAAACGTCGCTCCTTTCAACTCGTTAGGAATCGTACTATCACGCATTAAGACATCATAAGTTTTAAAGTAGGCTTGTCTGTCCTCGAACTGCTGCAATAGGTCTTTCTCTTTCTGTTTAATCTCTCCCTTCACGCACTCCGGGCAAAATGCTTGTACTTTTCTTTCTGAACTCCCTAACACTGGTACAGAAATTTCCCAGTAATTTACCTGGTGAATATCGCAAACTTTATCCGATATTTTTCTGTTATTAAATTCTTTAAATTGTTCCTTCATCTTTGCAACTCCTAAAATGGTAGGTCTGGGAAGTTATCTTCAGACTTCCCTTTTATGGTTTTAGGTTTTTGATTCAAATAACCGTCAAACTTAGATCCGAAAAGTGTTTCTGGTCTCAGATACTTAGAAAATTCAGGACTATCCTTCCATTCTGCCGTTTTAATATCTATCACCTGTTTAAAATCTTCCAGTGTATAGCCTTCTTTGAATCGTGCTAGTAAAAGCCTTTTTGTCTTATCAACAAACTTATACCTCTTATTAGCTACTTGATTCAGATAAGCAATAGGAATCCAAAGTTCTTTATGTTTTGTTTTCTCTAAATCTTTTATAGCTGTTTCTTCAAGCCAAGTAGGAAAATTGTAGTCGGGATTTCCCGACAATATATTATCTAAATATAAATTATTACTCTTACTATTAACTCTATTCTCTTTCTCTATCTCTGTTGGACGTGAGTTGGAAATAGTCTTTTTATTTTGGACATTATCCAATTTTGGTAAATCTTGACTGTTTTTTCTTTGTTCTCGCTTGTATTTTGCCCAGTTTGTTTCACTCTCAACCAGGGCTTTTGCTTGTGATAATGTAGCATGTCCATCATCGTCTATCTGAATCAGTCCGCATTTTGTAAAATATGCAACTGTCATATTTATATCATCCTCGGACACATCCAATTTTAAAGCTAGCTCCTGTACCAAATTATCAAAATACCCCTCATAGTACAAAATACAATCATCTTCTAAACTTTCTAACATAAGACGGATATAAATCACTGTCATAGTGTAGCCACCAGGCATATTTTTAAGTCGTTTAATAAAAAGATTATCAAAAAACTTCTTATCAACTTTTAACCAAAAATATATTTTAGTCTTTGCCATCATCTACCCCCAAAAACTTTAAAACATCTGAGATTTTATAATACGCTTTTCTAGTATCTTCAATAGGCGGTATATACTGCGGTAGTCCTGCACCTTCCCATTTCGTCAAGGTTTTATCTCCTATGCCCAGTTCTTCCTTTAGTTCCACCTTGCTGATCAAATCTAATCTTTTTTGAGGTACTTTCTCATGGCTTTTTAAATACCGTTCCACTGCTTCCAAAATCTTAGACTTTAAATCTTCAATCATTTTTTCAAACATCTTAGTACCCCCATGGCTTAACCCCTGCAAGCTGAATATAACGCCCATAATCGGGGGTTAAACTCTCGTTAGGTGTTTCTATCGTCTGTTTGCTTTCTCGCTCAATTCGAGCGCTTTTTTGGCGGTCTAGGTGGTTTAGATAGATTAGTAAACCAATAGCTACCACAATAAAGATAACCGCCTGTATGTTGGTTAAATCTAACTCATTCATGTTTTATCCCCTTTCTATAGTCATTAGCCTGTTGAGTATGTTCTGAAATGAGTTGGTTCATAGCTTGGATTACTGTATTTAGTAAAGCTGATGATTGTTTACTGTCTTCCACACTAGCCATTTCTAAGACTAGTAGAGTATCAGTTAACTGACAACAAAGCCCCTCATAATCTACTAGAACATCATTTGTATTTACTGTCATATTATTTCCTTTTCTTTTGCCTTTTCTTATACAGGTTTCCACCCACTCCAAACGCTGGGCGATTGCCCCAAGTTGGCGAACGCTTGTAGCGGTGTTTCGTGAGTAATTACCCATCTTTCAGCTAAACAAGGCCTTAGAATCACCCTGTCAGCTCTTGATTTCAAAACCTTTTCTAATTGCTTGCCTGCTCTTCGGTTTTTCTTTAGATATTTGATAGAATAGATATTTTTTGCTATAATCAGAGCATAGAAAAAATTTCTATATCCTTAATCTTGTCGCTTGCTCGCCTCGTCTAAAATTTGAGCAAGTGATTTTTTTATTTTCTTTTTGCATGATTACTACCTGACTTTGGTTTATAAAGCAAGTCTTTACTTTCGATAAGATCTAGAATCCAACTGATTCCCTGTTCTACTGTTTCAAGAAATGCGCCCAGGTCTTCACTGTCCAAGTTCTCGTAGTTCATACAAAGATATTCGGCTAGTTGTCTGTCTTTCTCAACTAGCTTTTTAAAATCCTTGGGATATTTAGGAATTTCTAACCCCTTGGCATTTGTAACTGTCTTAAAATCATTTTCCATTTTCTATACTCCTATGCTTTAAAAATTAGTTCTTTAATTTCTGAATATCTCATATTCAAGTTGATCATCGCTATTACCATATCTTCCAAACGTTGGTAGTTTGTCAGTTCCGCGCTTGTTAAACTGTCAATACCGTTTTCACTTTCTCGCTCTTGCATGAGTTGCGCTTTATTCTTCCCTGTCACTCCCTTCAGTAGTAAGTTTGTCAGGGTGCTATAGGCATGCTTGGGGGCTTTCTCCCATGTTTGAATAGCTTCGGTTAAGCTTTTACGCTTTGGCTTTTCCAGTTCTCTTTGAAGATAGCGTTTAGAAAGTTCATCACGCATTTCAAAGAAGGCTTTGACTAGGTTTTTCTTAAACTCTTTTACGGGTTCTGTATTTCGTAAGTAAGTGATCAGCAAGGTTGCTTGTTGCTCATTCAAAATATAGTCCCGTACATTTTGCCCACTCTTTGAAGGTGAAATTTTAAATTGCACCTTTCCAAAGCTTTCAAAGTCCTCTCGGTGCTTATTCAGCAAAATCTTTAAATGTCTGTGCTTAATTTCAGCACATTCTGCAACGATACTGCTCAATGTATACGGCTCTTTCTTGCCGTCCATATAAACCAATTCCATTGGTTCGCTCCTTTCTTCTTGTAGATCGTGCTTGCCACCTAAAACAGTACCAAAGTAAATCATTGAGGTAGGGAAAATTTAGGAGAGAATAAACCCCTACAAACCCTTGATACTGCCATAGGTAGCAAGCAAAATATTTCTAGACTCTGTCTTATGCCTCCTTTCTAGTAATCTTCAGCAAGCCATTCCATGGCTTTTTGGTAAATGCTCGGCTTGACTTCGCCACCGTCTCGAATTTTTCGATAGGTAACTTGTGTAACTCCGATTTCTTCGCCTGCTTGCTTAGCAGTCAGTTTCTTGTCTGCTTGCTTTCGGCGAATCGCTTTTGCTTGTGTTGAGGTAATAAGCAATGAAGTTTCTCCTTTCTTTTTTCGCCACATTGTGGCGTTTTCGTATCAATGATACACCACTTAATGATACTTTGTCAAGTGTTTTTATTATTTTTTTAAAAAAATTGCCAAATTGTGGCGCATAATGTTATAATTGCTACGAGGTAATAATAAAATGAATAGACTAAAGGAATTAAGAAAAGACAAAAAACTAACTCAGGTAGAATTTTCTAAAGAAATCAAAATACCATATAGAACCATACAACGTTGGGAAAACGGGAAAAGCCAAATCAAACCAGAAAAAGCTCAATTAATAGCCGATTACTTTAATGTAAGTGTTGCCTATCTACTCGGATATAGTGATGACCCGGAAACTCCATTTAAAGAATATAGTCCTACTCCTCGTGAATTTGCTTCTTGGAGAGAGTTCGATTATATGCAACTTTCTAAAACTGACTTAGATTTTGATGTATATCAAACATTAAGAAAAGAAGTAGATCCCCTTTTGCTAGAATTAATTCTTAATTATTCTTTTTCTGAAGAAGAAGAGAGAGAGTTGTTAAGAGAGATTGCAAAAAAATTTGCAAAAAACGATGCTGTTTCTTTTTTAAAACTTGATAATAAAAAATAAAATATTTAAAACAAAGGAGTAGCTCGCATGGGATTTTTTGACACTGTAAAACAAGAAGGTAGTTTTTCTACTGCATCTGGAGTAAATGAACTACACTACGTTGTCCTTCAGGTAACTTTGAAAGAAAAGTTTTTCGGCACTGGATCAGGAAACCTTACAGAATTAGAAGATGTTATCAATAAACAAGCTTCAAAAGGTTATCGCCTACATACCATCACAACCGCCAATGGTGGAAGCAAAGGACTAGGCGGTGGCGACCGTATCCAAGCCACAATGGTATTTGAGAAGATTCTATAAAAATTCCCCATATTCGCCAATAGTGCCCCTATTTCTAAGGTCTATTGTGCAAAAACAAGGGAAAGTGAAAAATAGAAAGCCAATTTTACAGACTAAAGCGCAAAAAACGGCAAAAGTGACAAATAGAAAAAGACAAGCCTGCTACCGCTAACTTGTCTGACAAGGCAATAAAAGCAACGTTCCCAGCGTTGAGTTTTTTCGATACTCAAAAATTTTTAAAAAACAAACTAAAAATATTGACAAAAACTAAAAATTACAGTATTATTAGGCAATGAGAAGAGTTTCTGCTCCCAAGGGAACAGAGTACGCGAAACACTGCCTAGTTCCACTAGGTGGTGTTTTTGTATACAAGGAACATATATGAAACCATTTCAAACATTAGATGAACAAATAAAACTTCTCCAGTCTAGAGGTTTAGAAATAGATAACATAGTAGAATGTAAAAGATACCTTCTAACTAACAACTATTACAACGTCGTCAACGGATATAGTAAATTTTTTCAAACATCAAAAGATAAATTTATAACCGGTGCAGACTTTAGAGAAATAGCTGCAACACACTTTTACGATAAAGAAATTAAATCAGCTTTTTTAAAAGCAATTATAGATGCAGAAAAACACTTTAAATCCGTACTGGCATATCGTTTTTCAGAATCATATCCAAAGCCATACTCTTATCTAGATATTAATAACTTTGAAACACAAAAAGATGCAAAAAGGCTCGCACAAATTACAAATTTAATCAGTATATTAGCTAGAATACTCAATGATTATAATAGGGATAGGCAAAACAATTCTATAAAACACCACTATAAACAACATGGCGTTGTTCCTTTCTGGGTTATCATCAATGAACTCACATTAGGGCAAGCATTTAACTTTTATAGAAATCTAAACACTGACATAAAAAATCAAATAGCTAGAGATTTATCACCATTCTTACAAGAAAATATTGAATACATCCAAAATAGACCTAGTAAAGACCTTTTAAGCGGAAAGGCTTTAGAAAGTATTATTAAAAATATACTAGAAATTAGAAATATCACTGCTCATAATAATAAACTTTTCAATTATAAATGTCGTGAGAATCTTCCACAACTAGCTTATTTCCACTATTACAATAACAATGCTAATACGTCAAGACAATCTGTATATTATGTTTTTCTTGCCTTGCAATGCCTACTTGCGTCCACACAATACGCTCAATTACATAACACTATTATAAAAAGAACCAAAGCTCTAAATAAAAAAGCGCACTCCATTGAAGCCGGCATTGTATTGGATACACTTGGATTTCCGAATAATTGGTATAATATCACCGACACATTAAGATAGAACTACTTGCAATATATGGGCCTTTTCAAACCCCATATATGCCCCATATCCGCCTTGTTTCATGCTCTGGTATTATTTACCGTCTGACTGCTTAAAATCGAAAATAGGGGCATTCTCGTAGCTCCTCGCATGGTATAAACTCAAAACCTTTTCTAATTGCTTGCCTGCTGATGGAAAAAGGAGTAAAACCATGAAGATTACACAACACACGAAAAAAGACGGATCAGCAGTCTACCGCTCCAGTATCTATCTTGGTATCGATTCTGTAACTGGTAAGAAGGTCAAGACTACTATATCAGCACGAACAAAGAAAGAACTCAAAAACAAGGCCACCCAGGCTAAGGTAGAATTTGAGAAAAACGGCTCTACACGGAAACAACGCTCACATATAACAAGCTATAGGGAACTTGTGGACTTATTCTGGCAAACCTACCAGCATACCATAAAGACTAATACGCAGATAAAGATAAAAGGTTGCTTAAATAATTACCTCTTGCCCTCATTTGGTACTTACAAACTAGATAAACTTACACCTGTCATTATCCAAACTCAGGTAAATAAGTGGGCGGATGAGTACAATCAGGACGGAACGGGATATAAAGAATACAATCACCTTCATGCCTTAAATAAACGTATTCTACAGTATGGGGTTTCCATCCAAGCATTAGACAATAACCCTGCTCGTGATGTTGTCATTCCTAGAAAGATAACCAGAGATAAACAAGAAATTAAATACTTTCAAGATCAGGAACTTAAAAACTTCCTCTCCTATCTCGATAACCTGGAGAATACCTTTGTCAATTTCTATGATACTGTGCTTTATAAAACGCTCCTAGCTACTGGACTGCGCATCCGTGAATGTCTGGCTCTGGAATGGTCTGATATTGACCTGCAGAACGGAACAATCGATATTAACAAAACACTCAACATTTTAAACCAGGTAAACAGTCCTAAGACAAAATCAAGCTATAGAGTTCTAGATATCGATCATAAAACAGTGCTCATGCTTCGCCTCTACCGAGCAAGACAAGCAGAAAATGGTAGAAACATTGGCTTAACCTATGAGAAAGTATTCTCTGATAGCTTTGACAACTATGTCAATACTCGAAAGGTTGATTATCGCCTACATAAGCACTTAAAAAACGCTAACTGTACTGACTTAGGCTTTCATGCTTTCCGACACACTCACGCTAGTATCTTGCTTAATGCTGGCCTGCCATACAAGGAAATACAGACACGGCTTGGCCATGCAAAAATATCTGTAACTATGGACACTTACAGCCATTTATCAAAAGAGAACCAAAAAAGAGCAATCTCATTCTTTGAAACTGCCCTCGAAAAAATAAAAAGTTCTTAAAAAAGTCCACAAAATAAAAAAAGCGACACATAAAACCCTTATGTATCAACGATTATAGAATGATTTCGGTATAATTGACTATTATACCGAAATTTTCTCATTTTTAAAAGAAAAAGGGCGCTGGTAAAGGATAATCTTCACCAACTCCCTATTTTTCTACTTATCTAAGCCTAATTCTGCCAAAATTTGACGTTTGTAGGCAATCTTTTGGACTTCCTTGTCCTCATCTTCAGACCAATCTAGTTTAATTTCTGAAACAATTTGCCCAGGGCGATTTTTCAAGATATAGATGCGGTCGCTGAGATTGAGGGCCTCCTCGATACTGTGAGTAATAATCAGGGTCGTCAATTGCAACTGCTTGTGAATCTCCAGATACCAAGCGTGGAGTTCCATCTTGGTCATCTCATCCAAGGCACTAAAGGCCTCATCCAAGAGAAAGAGCTTGTGCCCGAAAAGATAGGTACGAAGTAAGGCCACACGCTGACGCATCCCACCACTGAGTTCATGAGGATACTTGTCCCGTACAGCTGTCAACTGGAAGGTCGCAAGAATTTCATCCGCGCGGGCAATGGCTTCTGCCTTATCCACCTTTTGAATCAAGAGGGGCAGAATGATATTACCAAGCACCGTCTTGTGCTCCAAGAGTAGATCCTTTTGCAACATATAACTCACGCGCCCCTTGGGATTTTCTTCTCCATCAAGGACGATTCTCCCTGACTGAACTTCTAAAATCCCAGCAATTAAGTTAAAGAGGGTGGTCTTCCCAACACCACTTGGACCTAAGATAGAGACCACTTCACCTGAAATCACCTGCAGGTTGATGTCTTCTAAAATCCTCTCTTGACCATAGGCATAACTGACGTGTTCTAGTCTAATTTCTGTCATTATTTCACAAATTCGTTGGTGAAGCCTTTGTCTGTCAAATCTTCTTTAAGGATACCATTTTCTTTGTCCCATTTGTAGAAGGCATTCCAGCGAGCTGCATCAAATTGCCCCCATTTTTCCTTGTCGCTTGCGTATTCTTTTGACAAGTATTTTTGAGATTCGATGACAAAGTCACGTTTTTCTTTGAGCTCAGGAGCATTCTTAATCAAGATATCTGCCGCTTCTTCTGGATGCTCCATGGCATATTGGTAACCTTTTTTGATAGCTTGGATGACTTTACGTGCTTCTTCTTTGTTATCTTTCAAATAGTCGTTGTTGGCGATGATAACTGGTGAGTAGTAGTCAAATTCTTTAACGTAGTCTTTCAAGTACATGAAGTTAGCATCTACACCTTGAGATTTAGCAAGAATTCCATCCCATCCATAGTAGATCCATGCAGTATCAAATACTCCATTAGCAATCGGTGTGATAGAGTTTGAGTCGTTGTTTGGTACTTTTTCAACTTTTTCAAAATCTCCGCCTTGTGATTCTACCAAGGTTTTCAACATAGCAAGTTCAGTTGGGTCATTCCAAGTTCCGTATTTCTTACCAACCAAGTCTTTTGGACTAGCTACATTATCAGATTTACGAGAAATGATTCCTGATGTATTGTGTTCAACGATAGCTGCAACAGCAGTAATGCCTGCCCCTTTTTCCAATTTTTTAGCCATATAGTCTTGGAAATACACTGCAAATGGTGCCTTACCGTTAATAACCAAGTCAGAAGAACTTTCTTCTGGTGGCAATTTCAAATCAACATCCACTCCAGCTTCCTTGAAGTAGCCTTTTTCCTTAGCCACATAAAGCCCTGTGTGGTTGGTATTTGGTGTCCAGTCTAGGATAAAGTCAATCTTCTTAAGTTCTGCTTCCTTATTATCCTTAGAAGCAGTTCCTTGACCACAGGCCACAAGCACAACAGCTACAAGAGCTGTTAAAACAGTTAAAAACACTTTCCATGTTTTTTTCATTTTGATTTCCTCTTTTCTTTTTTAAAACATTCTTACTCTACGAACGTTTCCATTTAATAACATATTTTTCACTAATATCGACCAACTTCATACCGAGAAGGCTGATAATCGATACCAGAATAATAATAGCAAACATGGTATCATACTGAAACAGTTTCTTGGACTGAATCATGTAGACACCAAGACCCTCAAAGCCTCCCAACCACTCAGATACCACTGTTGTGATAAAGGCGTAGGAGACACTGACCCTCAGACCTGCATAAAAGTAAGGCAGGCTGACTGGAATTTTAAAATGCCACAGGATTTGCCAAGGCTTGGCCCGCATCAGACTAAACAAGGTCAGCATATCCTTGTCACAATGCCTAAAACCGTCCAAAATGCTGACGATGATGGGAAAGGTTGTCGTCAAGATAATCAAGACAATCTTGGGCAAAATCCCATAACCTAGCCACAAGACCAGAATAGGAGCTATGGCAATGGTCGGGATAGTCTGAACAACCACCATCATAGGGTAAATCAAGTCATTGAGCCAAGTCAAACTGTCCATAAGTACAGCCATGAGACAGGCAATCAAGACTCCCAAAACCAACCCCAATAAAGCCACTCTCAAGGTGGCCCAGCTATGGTGCCAGAGAAATTCTCTATCACGCACAAAAGACTGGAGGATTTCAAGAGGGGTCGGCAGGATAAACTTAGGAAGAAGTTTAAGCAACCCTGCTAGCTGCCAGATTGACAAGACTCCCAAAAAACCCAATAGACTAATGTGTCGTCTCAGTATACTTTTCAAGTTTCTCATCAATACTTAAAATCTCTCCTACATTTATTTTAACATTGGCAAAGACATTGTCTGCCTCCTGCCCTGCTACCTCTAGCGCTTCTTTGAGAATGCGCATAAGCTCATCAAACTCCCCTTCCAAGACCGTTTCAAATGGTGTCACCACCATGGTCACTTCTTGAGCTTGCAGATGAGCAATGACCTGATCGATAACAGCTATCCGATCAATCCCCTGTGCTAGGGGTAAAACTTGCAAGGCAATGCTTGCTTTCATAAAAACCTCCTCTTCTCGTTTTCCTTTGACAAAAAGAAAAACCTTTACCATATATGGAAAAGGTCAAGAATAGACTAAGTATCGTTCCCTACGCTGGCATTACCCAGATCAGGTGCGGTCGAAGTTTAACACTTCCTCTCAGACTGTACACAGACTCCCATATATTATATGGACATATGATAGCGCAAAATAAAAAAAATGTCAAGGAAACTGCTTACAGAAAAAGTAGGAAAAATTTCCTACTTTTTCTATACTCTCACACCATCACTATTTACTCTGTAGCCATCCACTGTTGTATTAACAGCTAAGGCCCCAGAAGAGTAAGAATAATACCACTTACCAGAGACTTGATACCATCCTGTTTTCATTGCCCCTGAACTATCTAGATAATACCACACCCCATTTTCCTTTAACCATCCTGTCTGCATTTCACCAGATGATTTCAAATAATACCAGCTAGAACCATCCTTCAACCAGCCTGTTGATTTAGAACCATTTGATTTGAAATGATACCAACTACCATTTATTTTCTTCCAACCGACAGTCAGAACATCATTGGAACTATCTTCTGGTTGATTCTGCGATGAAGAAACCTCCTCTAACTGAATATAACGACGACTTCCACTATAAGATATATAACTCAACCACTTGTACCCATCTTTTTCAAGTACCTGATCATAATGAACACTCTCACCTGGAGAATAATATGCAATTGAAGTTGCACTAGCTAAAGGTTGATTTTTAATAGCTGCCTTATTCTTAAAATAATGAGTTCCTCCTGTCGAAGACGAAGGTTGACTATTGAATACTTTGCTACTACTTACTACATTACCTCCCTCCAAATCTTTAAAATGAATAAATCCTGTCATCGTATTCGCTTTTATAGTTCGTTTATTATAGGATCCTGTATAACCATAGTTGTATTCCTCAATTTCTATATTATCCCCCATTACATTTGAAACCCAGGCAACATGACCATATCCTCCTGCAGTAGACCAAGCAATAGATCCAATAGCTGGTGTATTATCTACACGATATCCTTCACGACGAGCACGATAGCCCCATTCATTCGCATTTCCATAAGCTCCTGTAATCTCAAAACCGTTGACACTACTCAATCGAAAGGCTGCAAATGAAGTACACTGACGAGAGTACATGCGCCACTTATCAATCTCCTGACTCCCATTTTTATAATAAGCAGGATAATCATCCCCACGCGCAATCGATCCATTTCCTCCGGAATAGGCATATACACTATCACTAGCTACTAGCATCAATCCTACTACTAAAAAAGGAACAACCTTTTTAGCTGATTTTCTAAAAGAAAATCCTGTCTCTGTTACTTTGAATGGTAAAACTTTCATTCTTCCTCCTTGAAAAATAATATAAATTGAAGATTGCCTTCACTTAAACTATTCGGAGAAAAAAGAAAAAGTGAGAAAATTTCTCACTTTAGTCCAAATAATGAATCAAATTTTTTTCCGTAAGGATATCTGAGTAAGTAAAGGATTCAACGTAAACATTAGTTTGTTTATCTCCTTCAACATTCCCAAATTCCACAATAAATAGGGATGGATAAACTTCAATTAACTTACCCAATCTATTTTTTTGGCGCTTACGCCCATTTTCCAAAGTCATTTCAATTACATGACCCTCATGCGCCTTGATTTCCTCTTTAATTTTTTTCATCTTAGCTACATCTGTAAATGCATCTGTCATCTTATTTCCTCCCTTTTTGAAATACTTGAAAATTTATTGTATTCTTTTTGGAAAATTAATTCCACCGTTCCACGAGCTCCACTACGGTTTTTCTCGATAATAACTTCTACCTTATTATTTGGTATGCCTTCCTCTTCTTCACCACCACGCTCATAGTAGTCGTCGCGATAAAGAAAGGCTACGATATCAGCGTCCTGCTCAATAGATCCAGATTCACGAATATCAGACAAGACTGGTCTCTTATCCTGACGTTGTTCTACACCACGAGAAAGCTGACTTAGAGCGATTACTGGAACTTTCAGTTCTTTTGCTAGAATTTTCAGCTGACGTGAAATTTCTGAAACTTCTTGTTGACGATTTTCTCGGCCTGTACCCGTAATCAATTGCAAGTAATCTATCAAAATCAAACCAAGATTGCCCGTTTCTTGAGCAAGTTTACGTGAGCGAGAACGAATTTCCGTAATCCGAATCCCTGGCGTATCATCGATATAGATACTCGCATTAGCTAGATTCCCTTGAGCAATGGTATACTTTTGCCACTCCTCATCAGTCAATTGACCCGTACGGATAGAATGGGATTCCACCAACCCCTCTGCAGCTAACATACGGTCTACTAGACTTTCCGCACCCATTTCGAGTGAAAAGATAGCAACCGTTTTGTCCAACTTAGTCCCAATGTTCTGAGCAATATTCAAGGCAAAAGCTGTCTTACCAACCGCTGGTCGAGCTGCTAGGATAATCAACTCCTCCTCATGAAGACCCGTCGTCATATGATCCAAATCACGGTAGCCCGTAGCAATCCCTGTAATATCAGTCGTTTGTTGAGAGCGTGCTTCCAGATTTCCAAAGTTGACATTCAACACATCTCGAATATTCTTAAATCCGCTTCGATTTGCATTTTCACTGACATCAATTAGACCTTTTTCTGCCTGAGCAATGATCTCATCAGCTGGTTGTGAAGCCTCGTAAGCTTGATTGACAGACTCTGTCAACTTGGCGATTAATCGCCGTAACATAGCCTTTTCTGCAACTATTTTAGCATAATACTCCGCATTAGCAGAAGTTGGCACAGAATTGACAATCTCAACCAAGTAAGACAAGCCACCAATATTCTGCAAATCACCTTGATTATCAAGGATGGTACGAACCGTTGTTGCATCTATAGCATCACCACGATCGGATAAATCGACCATGGCTTGGAAAATCAAACGATGGGCATACTTAAAAAAGTCCCGAGACTCAATATATTCTCTCACAAAAACAAGCTTACTCTCGTCAATAAAGATAGCCCCCAAAACGGATTGCTCAGCTAAGATATCTTGAGGTTGTACTCGTAACTCTTCTACTTCTGCCATCAAACTTCCCTTCCTTTTACAATCTTGTCAAGAAGGTGTAAACTTATCCTTCCTTCACACGAAGATTGATTACACTTGTAACATCTTGATAAATTTTCACTGGTACATCAATCAAACCGACTGCTCGAATCGGAGCTTGTACTTGAATATGACGTTTATCAATCTTAATTCCAAATTGCTTTTGCAATTCTTCTGCAATTTTCTTATTGGTAATAGAGCCAAAGGTACGGCCATCTGGACCAACTTTTTCAACAAACTCTACAACCGTTTCTTCAGCTTCAAGTTGGGCTTTAATTGCTTTTGCTTCTGCAATCATCTCAGCGTGAGCTTTTTCTTCAGATTTTTGTTTACCACGAAGTTCACCTACAGCTTGAGCAGTCGCTTCTTTTGCTAGGTTCTTTTTGATAAGAAAGTTTTGTGCATACCCTGTTGGTACTTCCTTAATTTCTCCTTTTTTACCTTTTCCTTTAACATCTGCTAAAAAGATTACTTTCATTCTTCTTTCTCCTTTTCCTTTATTTCATTTAATACAATTTCTGTCAATTTTTCACCTGCTTCTGACAAGGTTAAATCCTTAATTTGAGCTGCTGCTAAATTAAAGTGGCCTCCACCTCCCAGCTCTTCCATAATCCGTTGTACATTCAATTTACTACGACTGCGAGCTGAAATAGAAATAAATCCTTGTGTATTCTTCGCAAGAACAAAACTCGCTTCAATACCTGACATGGCTAACATGGCATCTGCTGCCTTACTAATAACAACTGTATCATAGCATTTCGAGTCCTTAGCCTCTGCTATGAGTACATCTGAACCTAATTTACGCCCCTGTAAAATAAGTTCATTGATCTCACGATATTCTTCAAAATCTGTCGCAGCCATTTCCTGAATAGCAATACTATCACTTCCGCGCGTTCTAAGATAGCTAGCAACATCAAATGTCCGACTAGTCACTCGTGAGGTGAAATTTTTAGTATCCAACATCATACCAGCCATCAAGACGCTTGCTTGCATACGACTCAAACGATTTTTCTTAGAATTTTGGAACTGTAGCAATTCCGTTACTAACTCACTGGCACTACTTGCACCACTTTCGATATAAGTAATAACTGCATTATCTGGGAAATCCTGATCCCTTCTATGATGGTCAATAACAATTGTTTGGGTAAACAAATCATAAAAATCTTTTGATAAAGTTAAAGATGTCTTTGAATGGTCTACAAGAATCAACAAAGAACGATTGGTCACCATCCCCATTGCATCCTTAACAGACAACAGCTTCGTAACTCCTTCTTTTTCTAAGAATGTAACAGCTCGTTCAATATCCGGAGACATTTGTTCTTCGTCATAAAGAGCATAACTATTTTCAGTCACATTACTAGCAAATAACTGCATACCTACAGCAGAACCCAAAGCATCCATATCTAGATTTTTGTGACCAACTACAAAAACTTGATCCACACTCCGAATCTTATCTGAAATAGCTGTCATCATAGCGCGCGTACGGGTACGGGTACGCTTGATTGAAGCAGCAGACCCACCACCAAAATAAACTGGATTTTTCGTTTCGTTGTTTTCCTTGACAACCACCTGGTCGCCACCACGTACCTCAGCCAAGTTCAAGTTGAGCAAAGCAACTTTCCCTATCTCATCATGATTTCCATCACCATAAGAAAATCCCATACTTAAGGTCAAAGGCAACTGTCTCTGCTTCGCCTCTTCTCTGAAAGTATCGATAACAGAAAATTTATCATTCATCAATTCCTCAAGTACAGTATAGTCAGTAAATAGATAAAAACGGTCCATACTCACTCGACGGGAGAACATGGCATGTTTCCCAGCAAATTCTGAAACAAAATTAGCTACAAAACTGTTAATATGACTGATATCAGACTCTGATGTTTTATCTTCTAAATCATCGTAGTTATCAACAGAAACAATCCCAATCACAGGTCGACTCGTTACTAACTCAACAGTCGCTTCGTATTCTCCAGACACATCAAAGAAATAAAGAACCCCAGACACCTTGTCCATATGAACCGAATAACGGGTCTCACCCAAAGTAGCATAAGAACCTGGATTCCCCACAGAAGCCTTAATAATTGTTTGAATTAATGCCACATCAATCTCGCCCACTTCATTAGTCAAAATCAATTCAGCATAAGGATTAAACCATTCAACGTCACCTGAAGACAAGTCTAATTTAATGACTCCGACAGGCATCTGTTCTAACAAGGTTGTCAAACTTTCTTCAGCTTGATGGTTTACATACTGGATTTGTTCTACTTCACTCCTTGAGTAATAGTCTCTCTGATAAATGAATAATAAAATATATAAACCCAAAATAAGTAGCAAAAGAAATAGCGTTACCAGTGTATTCGTTACAAAAACAAGTTGCACAGATAGCACTCCGAACGCCACTATTCCTAATATTAAGGGGAAAATAGGACTTACATAAAATTTTTTCATTCCAAACCTCTTGGCACCCATTATACCATAATAACAACCAAAAAGCGACTTTTTAAAAGTGTAATCAGTAATTCTATCAATTGTAAGAAAAAGGAGGTTTACAATTCAGTAAACCTACCTTTACACGTATTCTAATTAAGATTCTTTAACTTCTAACAGACCAATTTCGCCATCTTCACGACGATAAATCACATTAGTTGTTTGATCTTCAACATCTACATAGATAAAGAAATCATGTCCCAACAAATCCATCTGTAGAATAGCTTCTTCCAAATCCATTGGTTTTAAATCAATTTGTTTTGAACGAACAACTCTAGACTGGACAACATTTGAATCTTCCACCAAAGCATCTGTAAATAATTGACTAGTTGCCACCTTATTTTTATTTTTACGCTCGATTTTTGTTTTATTTTTACGAATCTGACGTTCAATTTTATCAGTTACAAGGTCAATTGAACCATACATATCTTGAGACACATCTTCTGCACGAAGAGTAATAGAGCCAAGCGGAATCGTTACTTCCACTTTAGCAGTTTTTTCACGATACACCTTCAAGTTAACTCGAGCATCCAACTCTTGTTCAGCTTGAAAATACTTTTCGATCTTTTCGAGTTTAGAAACTACATAATCACGAATTGCTTCTGTTACTTCTAGGTTTTCACCACGGATACTATATTTAATCATATGAGTACCTTCTTTCTAAACATTTTTGTTTTTCTGATTTCATTATAACGCTTTCATTTTATTTTTGCAAATTTTTTTCCTCATCTTACAAGGGAAAATGTTTTTACGTCCTCAGCACCAGCTTCTTCCAGTAGTCTCTTCACACGATTTATAGTTGTTCCAGTAGTATAAATATCATCTATAAGTAGGATTTTTTTAGGAATAGTGACTCCACTTTTAATAAAGAAAGGAAGTTCTGTCCCCAAACGCTCTGAACGACTTTTAGAAGAACTAGCTCGCTCTTCTCTCTTTTCTAATAAATCTAGATACGCAAAGCCTGCTGCCTCTACCAAACCCTCAACCTGATTAAATCCTCTGTCAGCATATCTATCACGACTTAGAGGAATGACAACAAATTGATACTCTTTGTACTTTCTCAACGCCGCACTTAAAACTGAAGCGAAAACTTTTCTTAAAAGGAAGTCTCCGTCAAACTTATACCGACTGAAAAAATCCTTCATAGCTTGATTGTAAGTAAAAATCGCTCTATGACTGACCTCAACTCCTTCTTTACACCAAAATTGACAATCTTGACACTTTGTTGACAAGTCTATTTTCATACAGTTTGGACAATACTCTTCTCCAATTCTCTCAAAAGTAGAATCACAGTCTGAACAAAGATAGGAGTCATCATTCCTCAACAGCAAGATACTACTAAAAGTTAAAACAGCCTTCATAGTCTGCCCACATAACAAGCACTTCATAGCCCCGCCTCCTTATTCATCTGCTGAATTTCCTTAATTGCCTTCTTGATTGAAGCATTTAACCCATCATGGAAGAAAAGCAAATCTCCTGTCGGTCGATCCATACTTCGTCCAACTCGACCACCAATCTGAATCAAACTAGACTTGGTAAACAGACGATGATTAGCCTCTACTACGAAAACGTCCACACAAGGAAAAGTAACTCCACGCTCCAATATTGTAGTACTGATAAGTATTGTCAGCTCTCCATCTCGAAAAGCTTGTACCTGCTCTAGCCGATCTTCTGTGACAGACGATACAAAGCCAATTTTCTCATTTGGAAATTGCTCCTGTAAGATTTCTTTTAACTGCTCCCCTTTCTTAATTTCTGATGCAAAAAGGAGTAACGGATAACCTGTTTTTCTCTGCTTCTCAATATAGGATTTTAACTTTGGAGACAAACACTTCTTATCTAAATAGCGATTAAAATCCGATAACCAGACAGGTTTAGGAATAATCAACGGATTTCCATGAAATCTTCTAGGCAAACTCAGTCTCTTTAACTCTCCCGAGCGAACCTTCCTATCTAATTCATCTGTAGAAGTCGCTGTTAAAAAAATTCTCAATCCATTCTCCTTTACACTATTCTTGACAGCATGGTAAAGCGTGGGATTGTCAACATAAGGAAAAGCATCTACTTCATCCACTATCAGCAAATCAAAAGCTTGATAAAACTTCAGTAACTGATGGGTCGTCGCAACAACTAATGGTGTTCGAAAATATGGTTCTGATTCTCCGTGTAGCAAAGCTATCTCACAGGAAAAATCCTGTTGCAAGCGCTTATACAGCTCCAAACAAACATCTATGCGAGGACTAGCCAAACAAACTGCACCACCTTCATCAATCACTTTGGCAACAACTTGGTAAATCATCTCTGTCTTTCCAGCTCCTGTTACCGCATGAACTAAGGTTGGTTCTTGCTTGTCTACTGCTTGAATTAGTCCCTCTGACACCTTCTCTTGAAAAGGAGTTAATTGACCACGCCATTTAAGAACATCTTGCTTCGGAAAATCCTCCTGCGGAAAATAGTATAAAGTTTGATCACTCCTGACTCGCTTCATAATTAAGCACTCCCGACAATAGTAAGCACCGATGGGCAAATACCATTCTTCTAGAATAGGACTATCACAACGTTGACAGAACAATTTCCCCCTCTCCTTTCTCATTGCTGGAATTTTCTCCGCCAACTGACGTTCCTCTTCTGACAATTCATTCTCAGTAAACAAACGACCGAGATAATTTGAATTTACTTTCATACTTCTTTATTCGTAAAAACTAGCGCTTTAGATGATTTTTTAGTACAATTAAATCATGGAATTTAGAACAATTAAAGAGGACGGACAAGTCCAAGAAGAAATCAAAAAATCTCGCTTTATCTGTCATGCTAAGCGTGTTTATAGCGAAGAAGAGGCTCGTGACTTCATTACTGCCATCAAAAAAGAACACTACAAAGCTACGCATAACTGCTCTGCCTTCATTATTGGGGAACGTAGTGAAATCAAACGTACAAGTGATGATGGTGAGCCCAGTGGTACTGCCGGCGTTCCCATGCTTGGGGTACTAGAAAATCACAATCTCACCAATATCTGTGTGGTAGTGACACGCTACTTCGGTGGTATTAAACTAGGTGCTGGAGGATTGATTCGTGCTTACGCAGGCAGTGTTGCCTTAGCTGTCAAAGAAATTGGCATCATTGAAATAAAGGAACAGGTTGGCATTGCTATTCAAATGTCTTACACTCAGTACCAAGAATATAATAACTTCCTTAAAGAACATACTCTCATGGAGCTGGATACAAATTTTACAGATCAAGTCGATACGATGATTTATGTTGATAAAGAAGAAAAAGAAAACATTAAAGCTGCACTGGTAGAGTTTTTTAATGGAAAAGTTACTTTAACTGATCAAGGTTTACGCGAAGTTGAAGTTCCTGTAAACTTAGTGTAAACAATGGAAAAGTAGTGTTTCATTGATATTCTCACCGCTACTTAATTAACAAAATAAAAATAGGGTTGCCAAGACCTGCTAGAAAATGAACAAGTCAAAAAGAAAACGGATAGCATTTTCCTTTACACCTATTTACTATAATTAGCTTGTCACAATCGCTTGAAAATTAATGGCTTAGACCTATGATATAAAAAAATCCTATCGCTTCGATAGGATTTCTATATTTTACAAATGGTATAGATAGCGTTATACTAGAAATATCTTATACAAAGAGGTATTTATATGTCTATTTATAACAACATTACTGAACTAATCGGACAAACACCGATTGTTAAACTCAACAACATTGTACCAGAAGGTGCTGCGGACGTCTATGTAAAGCTTGAAGCATTTAACCCTGGTTCATCGGTAAAAGACCGCATTGCCCTTAGCATGATTGAAAAAGCTGAACAAGACGGTATTCTGAAACCTGGTTCTACTATTGTTGAAGCAACAAGTGGAAACACTGGTATTGGGCTGTCATGGGTAGGTGCTGCTAAAGGGTATAAAGTTGTCATCGTTATGCCTGAAACTATGAGTGTAGAACGCCGTAAGATTATCCAAGCCTATGGCGCTGAACTCGTCCTTACGCCTGGTAGCGAAGGAATGAAGGGTGCTATTGCCAAGGCTCAAGAAATCGCTGCTGAACGTGATGGTTTCCTTCCTCTTCAATTCAACAATCCAGCAAATCCAGAAGTACACGAAAGAACAACAGGAGCTGAGATACTAGCTGCTTTCGGTAAAGATGGACTAGATGCCTTTGTTGCTGGAGTGGGTACCGGTGGAACGATTTCTGGTGTTTCTCATGCACTCAAATCAGCAAATCCAGGTATTCAAGTTTATGCAGTAGAAGCAGATGAATCTGCTATTCTATCTGGTGAAAAACCTGGTCCTCACAAAATTCAAGGTATCTCAGCTGGATTTATTCCTGATACACTTGATACAAATGCCTATGATGGTATCGTTCGTGTAACGTCAGACGATGCTCTGGCACTTGGCCGTGAGATTGGCGGAAAAGAAGGATTCCTTGTTGGTATTTCTTCAGCTGCAGCTATCTACGGAGCAATTGAAGTTGCTAAAAAATTAGGTACAGGTAAGAAAGTCCTTGCTCTCGCACCAGATAACGGTGAACGTTATCTCTCCACAGCACTCTATGAATTTGAAGTATAGTCTCCTAAATACATTTAGCCCTTATTATAGGGCTTTTTGTTTTAATTATTTCTAATCGAGTGAGGCTTAGCAAAAAACAATTTCAGGAGAAAATCTAAGCTCTATACAACAAAAAAAGGAAGCAATTTACTTCCTTTCTATCATTAGTTATTCAAGGCTGCTGCCATTGTAGCTGCAACTTCTGCTTCAAAGTCGTTTGCAGCTTTTTCGATACCTTCACCAACTTCAAAGCGAGCGAACTCAACTACTGAAGCGTTAACTGATTCTAGGTAAGCTTCAACTGTCTTGCTGTCATCCATGATGTAAACTTGTGCAAGAAGTGTGTAAGCTTGGTCAACTTTAGTGTTGTCAAGCATGAAGCGATCCATTTTACCTGGGATGATTTTATCCCAGATTTTTTCTGGTTTACCTTCTGCAGCCAATTCAGCTTTGATAGCTTCTTCAGCTTGAGCGATTACTTCATCAGTCAATTGAGCTTTAGATCCGTATGCCAAGTGTGGAAGAGCTGGTTTACCAACCATAGCACGGCTTTCATTATCTTGGTCGATAACGTGGTTCAATTGTGCCAACTCATCTTTAACAAATTGCTCATCCAATTCTTTGTATGAAAGAACTGTTGGTTTCATAGCAGCGATGTGCATTGAAATTTGTTTAGCAAGTGCTTCGTCTCCACCTTCGATTACAGAGATAACACCGATACGTCCACCGTTGTGTTGGTATGCTCCGAAGTGTTGTGCATCTGTTTTTTCAATCAAAGCAAAGCGACGGAATGAGATTTTTTCTCCGATAGTTGCTGTTGCAGACACATAAGCTGCTTCAAGAGTTTCACCTGAAGGCATTGTCAAAGCAAGAGCTTCTTCGTTGTTAGCTGGTTTTCCTTCAGCGATTGCTTTAGCTGTTGCGTTTACCAACTCAACAAATTGAGCGTTTTTCGCAACGAAGTCAGTTTCAGCATTTACTTCAACAACTGCGGCAACATTACCGTCAACATAAACACCAGTCAAACCTTCTGCAGCAACACGGTCAGCTTTCTTAGCTGCTTTTGCCATACCTTTTTCGCGAAGCAATTCAATCGCTTTTTCGATATCGCCTTCCACTTCAACCAATGCTTTTTTAGCGTCCATAACACCAGCACCAGATTTTTCACGCAACTCTTTTACAAGTTTAGCTGTAATTTCTGCCATTTTGATTCTCCTATATTTTTTAAAAATAGGAGAGCTGGGCTAAGCCCCGCCCTCCTAGGTAATTACTATTTATATGAATTAAGCGTTGTCGCCTTCTACAACTTCAACGATTTCTTCGATTGAGTCTGCTTGAGCTTCTGAAGCTGTAAATTCTGCTTCAACTGCTGCAACAGCATCTTCACCTTGGCGACCTTCAATGATAGCGTCTGCCAATTTAGCTGTAATCAACTTAACTGCGCGGATAGCGTCATCGTTAGCTGGGATGATTACATCGATATCATCTGGATCAGTGTTTGTGTCAACCATCGCTACAACTGGGATACCCAATTTTTTAGCTTCTTTAACAGCGATTTGCTCCTTATGTGGGTCAACTACGTACATTACATCTGGGATACGAGGCATATCTTCGATACCACCCAAGAATTTTTCAAGACGTGCACGTTGTTTGTTAAGAAGTGCAACTTCTTTCTTAGGAAGAACTTCGAAAGTTCCATCTTCTTCCATACGTTTGATTTCTTTCAAACGAGCGATACGTTTTTGGATTGTTCCCCAGTTTGTAAGAGTTCCACCCAACCAACGGTGGTTAATGAAGTATTGACCTGAACGTACTGCTTCTTCAGCAACTGCATCAGCTGCTTGTTTCTTAGTACCAACAAACAATACAACTGCATCGTTAGCTGCAGCATCACGCATGAAGTCGTATGCTTGGTCAGCGTATTTTACAGTTTGTTGCAAGTCGATAACGTGGATTCCGTTACGCTCAGTGAAGATGTACTTAGCCATCTTAGGGTTCCAGCGACGAGTTTGGTGACCAAAGTGCACACCAGCCTCAAGAAGTTGTTTCATTGAAATTACTGCCATGAGTATTTCTCCTTTTTGTTTTTTTCCTCTTCTTGACTTCAACTCGCAAAACGACCCAAGGGCAACTGTTTCACAATTCATCAAGAATGAGTATTATCGTTCACACGACAATTTTCATTTTACCATACTTTTTCAATATTTTCAAGTTTTTTAAGATTTTTTTATAGAGACTATCGACACTAAAAAAGAGACTCTATTAAGTCTCCTTTTCTAATTAATCTGCATAAATATATGTTACAAAACCTGATGATGTAGTTGTTGGATTAAACCATCCACGGTGATTTCCAAGCGTGCGATTACCAGCATAATTTGATTCTGACACTTGGATACGTGTTGTTGATTCTACAGCAGTGACTACCGCTACGTGTCCATATCCACCATCGTTCCAACATGCAATCGCACCAACTTGAGGTGTTGAACCTGTACGGAATCCTGCAGCAGCTGCACTTGTAGCCCACTGTGCTCCATTACCCCAATAGTCTCCAGCCCAAGGTGCTAATGTTTTAACTCCCCATGTACATTCCCCAATTGGATAACTTGAAGCGTTTGTACTATATGTTGGGCGCTGTTTAACTGCTACAGGAGTATATGTTGTTGATTCCGAAGAAGCTACAGCTTGAACCTGTGCTGCAAATGTCGTATTTCCAGAAGCAACAACTGTTTGTTGTTGGCTTGCTTGTTTTGCCTTATAAGCTGCTTCTGCCTCTGCTGCTGCCTTTGCTGCCGCTTCTGCTTCTGCTTTTTTCTCTAGCAAACTTGCTTTTTCATCTTCTGCTGTCGCTTTTTCAGCAGCAAGATTTAATTCTGCAGCTTTCAACTCAGCTTGTTTTGTTGTTAAAGTTTGTGCATCATCAGACAATTTCTGTTGATTTGCAATTACTGTATTAATTGCATCATTGTTTGCCACTTGCTTCTCAGAAATTGCTTTTTTATCTGCTTTTTGTTGTTCCAACATTTTGTTGTTAGCAGATACGATTTCATTCATTGCTGCAACACGTGAAATGGCTTCTGTAATTGATTTTGAGTTCACAATTGTATTGATGTAGCTAGTTGCAGCTCCGTTTGTTTGAGCACTACGAGCTTGTTTTTCCAAAGAATCATTACGAGATACAATGTTTTTAGAAAGTTCTGTAATCTCACCCTCAAGTTTCTTAGATTCTGCTTGTAATCTGTCATTTTCAGCTTGCAAGTTAGATTGCTCAGCTTGAATAGCTGATACTTGCTCCTGAATTTGATCAACTTGTTTTTGAGCTTCTTGTTGTTGTGCTGTTAAGTTACTAATTTTATTATCTTGAGCAGCAATTTTGTCATCAGTCGTTTCTGCATGCGCAGTTGTTAAAACAGCTACTTGAGAAACCATTACTGTACTTAATAAAAGTGACGCTAAGATTTTTTTCTTCATATTACGTAGATACTCCTTCTTTTAAAGACAATACTAGTATACCAAAAAAAGGCCTAATGAATATTACACCTTTGTTACATTTTTGTTTCTTTCTTATAGATAATATTTTTCAAAAACAAACTGAAAAATAAACATCCACACAAGATTTAAAATCATTGATGGTACTAGGCTATAAACGATAAAAATCGACAAACTATCTACAGTTAAACCTACAACTAATGCAAGGAGATAAGCTCCCATATCAAATAGAAAACTCATAACAATCATAGCCAAGATTCTTGTCCAACGATTCAACAAAATAACACTATTCAATTTATGAAGAAAGGCTCCCAATAAGATAAATAAGAGAGTTGCAATCCCTATTATATGGAAAAAGTAAATATCATAAACCAAGCCCACCATAAAACAATAGACTAGATAGAGATACTCTGATACTTCGATTGTCTCAAATAAGAGAAATAGAAAAAGAAAATGACTAGCCAAATGTACATGGGGAAAGAATGAGCCAAAAAGCTGGCTAATATGGGCATCAATTAGAACAAAGAAAGGAAGCAATAAAAACACTCCAACTCGCTTCAACTGTCTCATTATGAATTCCCCACTAATTCTATCACATACACATTATGAGTATCTGCACTCAATTTAACAGTTACTTCTCGTGTCAAATAGTCCGTACTATGCGTTGTAGCAACCACTTCACCAACAGGAATATCAGCAACATTAAAGTTTCCTAATCCACCCGTTGTCACCTTATCACCTGCACTAATATCGCTATTACTATTTAATTGGCTAATTTTAAGAACTTCATTTTCCTTGTCATAGCCAACAATAATCCCATAAATTGTAGTAGAACCATGTTGAATTTTAACAGAAATCTTATCAGCATTTTCCGTATTTGTCAGAAGGTTAACCATAGTAGAGTTGTCCTCCACTTTTGAAACACTCCCAATCAAACCACCATTTGCAATGGCTAACATATTTTCAGAAACCCCTTTTGATTTGCCTGCATCCAGGGTCAATTCCTGCTTCCAAGATACTGGAGAACGCATAATAACATCTGCTGCTAAAGTCTTTGTGGCTTGCAACTTGGACTTCATATCAAGTAATTGGCGCAATTGCTCATTTTCTGTCTTTAAACTTTCCGCCTCATTTGATTTCACTTCTAATTGGTAAATCTGTTTCTTCAAACTTTCATTTTCATTATATGTTCGTGTCAAATGAGCCAAATCTGATTTGACAGAATCAAACCACTGAAAAGGTTTTTGTACAACTCTATCAACCAATGAGATTCCATCTCCTAATTTTGTCACAATTGTACTTGAATAAGTCGTCGCTAAGAGAGCTGACACAAGCAGAACGGTGACAAAAATAATAATGACATATTTTGATTTTTTAAAACGGTTCATATCCCTACCTTTATATCAAAAACTGTTACAGTAATTTTTTATCAATTCCTGAAAGCTACTAAGATTTTAAGAAAAATAAGCAACAACCAAGTACGAGAATAACAAGAATAGTCAGCGTATCCTTTCGAGTCCATTCCAATTGTCGGTATTGACTTCTGCCTTTTCCACCCTGATAACCACGCGCTTCCATAGCGATAGCCAAGGAATCCGCACGTTTTAAACTTGTTGCAAAAAGAGGAATCAAAATGGGAATCATAGCCTTCACCTTTTGAACAATGCTTCCTTCACCAAAATCCACTCCACGCGCTTTCTGTGCATTCATAATCCGCGTCGTATCATCCATTAATGTCGGAACAAAACGCAAACTCATGGACAGCATTAAGCCAATTTCATGAACTGGAACTTTCACACGCTTTAAAGGTGCTAACAAAGCTTCGACAGCTGATGCTAAACTTAATGGCATAGTCGTTAGGGTTAACAAAGTTGAAAAGAAAATAATCAATACAAAGCGACAAAAAATAATTCCAGCTTGTTGCAAAGCATAATCCGTGATTCTCACAAACGAAAACTCAAATAAAATATTCCCATTAGAAATGAAGAACAATTGAAAAATAGTTGTGAAGGCAATCAAGAAAAACATAGACTTCAAGCCCTGAATAAAAAATGAAAGAGATACTCCTGACAAGGCAATAAATATCCCTGTCGCTACAAAAAGAATTAGATTCGTCAAGGGATTATTAGCCCAAAACACAATCAAAATCAGTAGCATCATAGCCAGTAATTTGCTACGTGGATCCAATCTGTGAACAATCGAATCCCCTGGGATATAACGCCCCAAAATCATACTATCCATTTAGCGACTCCTTGAACTCCTCTATCTTAATCGGTAATCGTTTAAATGACACGCCTCTATCAGCCAATCGTTTACAAAAGGCTGTAATTTTAGGTACTCCCAACTGCACTTCTTCCATAAAGACAACATCTTGAAAGACATCACTCGGTTTACCCCCTTTAACCAAACGTCCCTTTTCCATCACATAGACTTGATTCGCATATTCAGCCACATCATCCATCAAATGCGTTACCAAAACGATGGTCATCCCTGACTGGTGGAGTTTTTTGAACAAATTCATCAACTCTTTTCTCCCCAGAGGATCCAAGCCTGCTGTGGGTTCATCTAAGACTAATATAGCTGGCTCCATGGCAAGTATGCCTGCAATGGCAACACGTCTCATTTGTCCACCTGATAGCTCAAATGGGCTACGATTAAAAAGTGATTCATTAATTCCAACCAGAGCCAGTTTCTCACGCGCAATCTTCTCTGCATCTTCTTCAGAAACTCCAAAATTTTGCGGTCCAAAAGCAACGTCTTTCAAAACCGTTTCTTCAAAAATCTGATTTTCGGCAAACTGAAATACCAAGCCAACCTGTTTTCTAATTTGACGAATATCTTTATTTTTAGAAGTCGAGGTGATTAAGGTATCAAAAACCCGCACACTCCCTTGACTTGGCACCAATAAACCATTTAAAAGTTGTAAAATAGTTGATTTGCCACTACCTGTGTGGCCAATTAAAGCCGTATAAGAACCATCTTCAATCGTCAAAGAAACATCTGACAAAGCTGTTGAAGCTAAGGGAGTCCCTTCTTGATATGTAAAACTCACATTTTCTAGAGCAATTCCCATAGTTTATTCTCTAGCTCACTTTCTGTCAAATAATTTTCAGGTAAATCATAGCCATTCTGGATCAAGGAATGTCTTAATTGATTAGCAAAAGGATCGTCTAATCCAATTTGATCTAAATCATTTCGAGAGAAAAGTTCTCTTGGACTGTTGGTTGATTCAATCGACCCTTTTTTCATGACCAATACGCGGTCACTCATGGCAACTTCTTCCAAATCATGTGTAATGGAAATGACTGTCATATCGTAGTCTTTTCGAATTCCTTTTACTGTCTCAATCAGTTCTCTACGCCCCTCGGGATCCAACATACTCGTCGCCTCATCTAAGATTAGAATCGCTGGTCTTAGGGCTACAACACCTGCAATGGCCACACGTTGCTTTTGGCCGCCTGATAGACGCGCTGGCTCTCTCTTTTTAAAGTCCAACATGCCTACCAAATCCAGAGCTTCTTCCACTCTTTTTTTCATTTCTTGACGAGAAAGTCCCTGATTTTCCAAACCAAAGGCAACATCATCTTCAACAGTCGCTCCAACAAATTGATTGTCTGGATTTTGAAAAACCATACCGATTTGACGACGTATATTCCAAACATTTTCCTCAGTCAAACGTTGGTCATCAATTACAATCTCTCCAGATTCCGCTTCCAGTAAGCCGTCAATTAATCGAACCGTCGTTGATTTACCACTACCATTATGCCCTACAATCGAAAGCCATTCTCCACGTTTCACGTGAAACGTAATACCCTTCACATCATAGTATTCTTGACTTTCCTTATAACGAAAAGAAAGATTTTTTACATCAATTATTGATTTCATTTCGAACCAAATGTCCCTTTAAATACATAGGCACTACCCTTGAAATAATCATAGCCAGAGTAGATAGTGAAAAATAAGGCTACATAAAGTAGAACTTGGCCAAGCAAAGTCCAATGTAATAGCAAGAAAATAATGGCAAACATCTGACTGAAAGTTTTAATTTTTCCAGGCATTGCTGCTGCTAAAACCGTTCCACCAGTTTCAACCAATAAAAGCCTTAAACCTGTCACAGCTAACTCACGACAGATAATCACTGCAACAATCCAAGCTGGAGCCATACCTAACTCAATCAGCATAATAAAAGCCGACATAACTAGTAGTTTATCCGCCATAGGATCCGCAAATTTACCGAAATTACTGACCACATTCCATTTACGAGCTAAATATCCATCTAAATAATCTGTAATACTGGCAATAGCAAAGATAATAGCCGCTACCATATGACTCTCTATCGAATTTCCTACCGTTAAAATAAAGATAAAGATGGGAATAAAGAAAATTCGACCTATTGTTAAGAGATTTGGAATTTGTTCTTTTTTCATTTGTTTTTCCTTAATTCTTAGTAAAGGTTATTGTAATTGTCCCAGTATAAGCTGTTAATTTAGATAAATTCACAGTCTGATTATCTACTGTCAAAGCAACACTTTTTACAACACCTAAAGTAATGGTTACAGAATTTTTAGTTGAAACGGTTGTTTCCACACTTTTATTATCCGGTGATAAGGTCACTCCACCCTCAAGTTCACTTTCTGAAATACTAACCCAACTTCTAGCATCTGAAACCGATAATTGCAATTTTGCAGTTTCCTTACTTGTTTTATAAGCTATTTCTACATGATTTCCTTCACCTGATACACTTATAGCTGATTCTACACTAGAAGAACTGCTAGATGAACTACTACTTGAGGATTGAGGAACAGAGCTAGTTGAACTTATTGAACTTGTTGATTGAACCACACTGTAATTAGAAAGAGCAGACCCCTCTGGTTGAGTTTGAATATAGTTCCAAACATAATAGGTCACAAAAATTAAAATCGATAAAGCAAAAAGGATAAAATAAAATAAAGGTAAAAATGATGTTTTTTTCTTCTTTTTCTTATTTGAACGTCTACGACCTGTCAACTCATCTTCATCAACGTCTACTTCCTCATAAGTAATCATACTCCCAGAATCATAAGCATCCAAAACAATTTGGTCATCTAATTCAACAGCCCAGGCATATTTTTTCAAGAAAGAACGCGTGTAAAAAGGACTTGGAAGTTGATCGAAATCGTCTGCTTCCATTGCTTCCAACATATCTAACTGGATTTCTGTCTTTTTCTGCAATTCATCTAAACTCAATCCCTGATTGATTCTAGCTAATCGTAAAACCTCACCAATTGTTTTTTTCCTCATACTTGTCATCCCTTCTTTCTAGTGTCTATTATGATAGGTTACTACGATGGGAATATTGTAAAATCAACTATATCCCCTTCATCTATTAAGTGATGCCCTGCTTCAAGGACATCCTCTAAAGTAATTTCCTGTAAAATCTTTGGTAAATCAAAAATTGTCTCACCATGTTCAAAAACATCATATTGCGTTGCAATAAATTCAAGAGAGTTCATGCTACTGAAAATTTCTCCAAACATCTCTCTTTTGATAATATCTAAATGATCCTCTGTAATATCTAAATCCTTTGTAAAATTACGAATGGCCTTCCTAAATTGATGAGATAAAGCAACTGGCTCTTTTGTATCCATTGTCAACATGACAAAATGAAAGCGACTTGTTACTTCAATTTCAAGAGATAAGGATGCGTCAATTTTACCTGATTCATATAATTTTTGAAAACGATCCGAAGTCCAACCAAACATCATTGCAAACAATAATTTTAATAAAATATTATGTCGATAACATTCCGCATCAGCAACTTCTCGATTACCTCTAATCCCAATCGCTAGTTTGGGAGAAGATACATCCATTCTCATACTGTCTGTTTGCTGTACATCTTGTAAAACAAATTTTTCTCTTACTACTTCCTGAACATCTAAAACTTTTAGTTCTTTTCTTTCAAAGTAGTCCTGAACTCGCTCCACATCAAAATTACCAACTAAAAACAGAGACATGTTTACAGGTTTGTAAAACCTTGTAAAATTTTCTTGCAAATTAGTTAGATTGATTTGGGAAATGGACTCCTCACTTCCAACAATATCAGTTGCTAAAGGTGTGCTAGGATACAAATTCGCTAAAGTTGAAAAGAATAAACACGAATCTGGATCATCTTGATACATTTCTCGTTCTTGCTGGATAATATTCTGCTCTCTTAAAACGGAATCTTCAGTAAAGTGTGCTGATGTTACCAATTCATCAAGTAACTCTAAATTTTCTAAAAAATGATCCGTTGCTGAAAAAAGATAGTTTGTTTTTGTAAAGCTTGTAAAGGCATTACTATCTGCACCTAGACTCGTAAAAGCCGACAGCAAATCGCTAGAATCTTTTCTCTCAAACAATTTATGTTCAAGAAAATGAGCAATTCCTGCAGGATAGCTTTTTACATCTCCGTCAACTTCTGTGACAAGCGTATCTACCGAACCAAACTGTATAGTTACACTCCCGTAAACCTCTTTAAATTCTTTTTTAGGCAAAAGAGCAACTGTCAATCCATTTGATAAACGAGTTCGATAAACCATTTCTTTTACAGCTGGATAGTATTTTTCTTCAAAAACAACCTTTGTCATTCTATTCCTTCCATAAAGTAAATCGCCTGTAATTTCACATTATTAGCTGCTCTACAAATATCATCTTTGTCAACTTGCTCGAGCTTTTCAATCCAAGTTTTAAAGTCTGCTGAAGATTTCCCAAGTAAAGAATTTTGATAAGCACGTTCAATCAATGAAGATTGATTATCTTGAGAAAGTAACAAAGACCGACGAATCATTTCCTTGGTCTGCTCTAGCTCAAGCTCTGTAAAATATCCTTTTTTTAAATCGATCAGTTGATTATTCATCATTTTACGAGCCTGGTTCCGATTTTCTCGATTGATACCAGCATACATCCTCAAGAATCCACTAAACAAATCGAGCTGACTTGAAATAGTATAAGCCAATCCAGCATTTTCACGGACATTTGTAAATAGTTTAGAGTGAGCAAATCCACCAAGTAAACCATTCATTACAATCATGGGTAAATGTTGCTCATCACCATATTCAGAAGGGCAATGATAACCTAATTCCAAAATGGATTGTCCCACATTTTTCCGAACCATACCTTCCTGAAGGATATTGGAATAAGGTTGACAATACTGAACCTTCACATCTCCTTTTCGACCTTTAAAGCCAAATGATTCTAATACATTTTGAATTTCAACCTCATTAAAATCACCTAGGAAAAAGAAATCTATTCGATCATTGGCCAAAAATTCTTGGAAACAAGAATAAGAACTTTGTGGAGTTTCAGCTAAAATACGATTTCGTAAATCATTATATTCCAATTGGAGACGTTCATCATAAAAAAATAATTTATCCAATTCTTTATGTGCAAAATAAAACGAATCATCCATATCAGCTACTAAACTTGCTAGCAATTGTTTTTTCTCAATTTCAAATAAGGCCGAATCAAACCCATTATCAACTACTACGGGTGAAAAAAGAGTTTCTTTTACAAGTTCTAAAACCTGAGAAGTTAGCACATTTTTCCTACTTAAAAACTCATCACGAACATAGGCAAATGTCAATTCTACAATGTGACTTTGCCCTCTTCTGAAACAATTGGTTGACATATCTGTACCGTATAGACTGGCCAAATGTTTTCTCAAATCTTGAGAAGTGGGGTACATCTGATTAGCAGTCTCTAGCATACTCGCACTCAACATGCGACCTGCAATCGTATCAAGAGATAATGGAGCGGTAAAACGCACGGTGATTTTGTTCGTTTTAAACTTTTTTGATTGGATAAAATGTGTTGAAATTCCATGCACTAACTCCATGATTTACCTCCTTATATACAGACTTCTATTATATCACGAAAAGCTGAAATTTTCTTGTTCTCTGTAACACTTTTGAAATAAAAATCGCTTACATTTCTCCCTGTTTCTCTCACTATTTTTAGGAAAATATGGTATAATACCAAAGATTGAGGTGAATTATGGAATACAAACTATTTGAAGAATTTATTACCCTCCAAGCACTACTCAAAGAACTTGGAATTACACATAGCGGAGGAGCTATCAAATCATTTCTCTCTGAACATTCTGTTTACTTTAATGGGGAATTAGAGAGTCGTCGTGGTAAAAAACTTCGTATTGGCGATAAAGTTGACATCCCTGACATGAATATTGACATCTTGTTGACACAACCTACTTCTGAGGAGCAAGAGGAATACCAAGCTGATAAAGTTGAAAAAGAACGAATCGCTAAGCTTGTTAAGGAGATGAATAAGGGAGTAAAAAAAGATAAATCAAAACCTACTTCTTCACCCAAAAGCAAACAAGCTCCGCGATTCCCTGGTAGATAATCATGTGGCTACAACATCTATCTCTCAAAACTTTTCGTAACTATAAAGAGACGAAAATAGACTTTAATCCTAAATTAAATGTCTTTTTAGGACGCAATGCACAAGGTAAAACAAATATGTTAGAGGCTATCTATTTTTTAGCCTTAACACGTAGTCATCGAACTCGAACAGATAAAAATCTCATTCATTTTGATGAGGAACAACTCCATCTTTCAGGTCTTGTTCAGAAAAAAACTGGATCTATTCCTCTCGAAATCGAACTAACACAAAAAGGACGTGTGACAAAAGTGAATCACTTAAAGCAGGCACGACTTTCAGATTACGTAGGACACATGAATGTTGTCTTATTTGCTCCGGAAGATTTACAACTAATTAAAGGAGCACCTTCGATTCGACGAAAATTTATTGATATGGAGCTTGGACAAATTAAGCCAATCTATTTATCTGACTTAACCAATTATAACCATATCCTTAAGCAAAGAAATACCTATTTAAAATCAGCTCAAACAATAGATGAAACCTTCCTTTCAGTCTTAGATGATCAGCTAGTCGATTATGGATGTCGTGTAATGAATCACCGCTTAGATTTCATAAAAAAACTAGAAGCATTTGGGCGTAAGAAACATTTTGAACTTTCTAATCAGATTGAAGAGCTGTCAATATCCTATCAATCTTCTGTCAAGATAACTGACAAAGAAGACTTATCAGAATCTTTCAAAATTGCTTTAGAAAAAAGCAGGTCTAGAGATTTATTTAAAAAGAATACTGGTATTGGGCCTCATCGAGATGATATTTCTTTTTATATAAATGGGATGGATGCTAGTTTTGGAAGTCAAGGTCAACATCGTAGTCTCGTCCTCTCGATAAAATTAGCAGAAATCGAATTAATGGAAAGTATTACTACAGAGTCTCCAATATTACTGCTTGACGATGTTATGAGCGAACTTGACAACACTAGACAACTAAAATTATTAGAAACGATTTCACATTCAATTCAAACCTTTATCACAACAACAAGCTTAGATCATCTTCAAAATCTGCCAGAAAATCTAAGTATATTTACTATTCAGGATGGTAAAGTTGCTGTAAATGAAAGTTGACAATATTGTAAAAGAACTCCTGTTTTTACTGGAGTTCTTTTCATTGTTTTTTTACATAGAATAATTTGGTGCTTCATTAGTAATTTGTACATCATGAGGATGGCTTTCTTTCAAACCAGCACCAGACATTTCAATAAACTGAGCATTATCATGCAACTCTTTAAGGTTAGCTGCACCACAGTAACCCATACCAGAGCGAATACCACCAATCATTTGGAAAACAATATCAGCTGCCGCTCCTTTATAAGCAACACGACCTTCAATTCCTTCTGGAACAAGTTTGTTTGCTTCATTGACAGAACCTTGGAAGTAACGATCGCTTGAACCTTTCTTCATAGCAGCAATTGATCCCATACCACGGTAAGTCTTAAACTTACGTCCTTGGAAGATTTCAGTTTCGCCTGGAGCTTCATCAGTTCCAGCAAACATTGATCCAAGCATAACTGCATTTCCACCTGCAGCAAGGGCTTTTACAATATCTCCAGAATACTTGATTCCACCGTCAGCAATGATCGTTTTACCATATTCACGCGCAACAGCTGCAGCATCGTAGATAGCTGTTACTTGCGGAACACCAACACCAGCAATCACACGAGTTGTACAGATTGAACCTGGTCCAATACCAACCTTGACAACGTCTACACCTGCTTCATAAAGGGCACGTGCACCTTCAGCAGTAGCAATATTTCCAGCAATCAATGTACGATCTGGGAAATGAGCACGAATCTCAGCAATTTTACGTAGAACCCCAGCAGAATGACCATGCGCAGTATCAATAACAATCGCATCTGCTCCTGCTTCAAAAAGAGCCTCTGCACGTTCAAATGTATCTGAAGTAACACCTACTGCACCTGCAACTAGAAGACGACCAAATTCATCTTTCGCCGCATTTGGAAACTCAATAACTTTTTCAATATCTTTAATAGTAATCAAACCAGAAAGACGACCTTCTTCATCTACCAACGGAAGTTTTTCAATACGGTGTTCTTGAAGAATGCTCTCAGCTATTGCAAGATCTGTACCCACAGGAGCAGTCACAAGATTTTCACTAGTCATATGGTTTGAGATTGGTTGGTTATAATCTGAAATAAAACGAAGATCTCGGTTTGTCAAAATACCAACCAATTTACGATTTTCCAGTGTTTCAACAACTGGAACACCACTGATGCGGTAACGACCCATAAGCTCATCTGCTTCAGCAATTGTATGTTCAGGCGTCAAGAAGAACGGATCAATAATAACCCCATTTTCAGAACGTTTTACCTTGCGAACCTCATCTGCTTGTTGAGCAATTGACATGTTTTTATGGATAACTCCGAGACCACCTGCACGAGCAATAGCAATAGCCATTTGACTCTCTGTTACTGTGTCCATAGCAGCGGTAATAATTGGGATATTTAAAGTCAAATTATCTGCCAATTTAGTTGTTAAATCTGCATCGTTAGGCAACACATGACTTTCAGCTGGAATAAGCAATACATCATCAAAGGTAAAACCTTTTTTCAAAAATTTAGTGTCCCAATTAGACATTCGAAGTTTCCTCTTTTCTTTCTTTTTGAGCTTGACTCTTTTTATATTGTATCTATCATACCATTCTATAAAAATTTGTCAAATGTTACAGGAGTAAATAAAAAAACTATCTTTTCTTTGAGATAGAAATGATAGTTTCTTGTAAAATAAACTTAGTTAAAGTAATGAAGTCCCATTGCTCCTTTAACTTCAGATAGAGTTTGACCTGCAACTTCACGCGCTCTTTCACTACCTTTTTGAAGCATATTATAAACTTCTCCCATATCCTTAGCAAATTCGATACGGCGCTCACGAACAGGACCCAGTTCACGTTCTAATATTTCAAGTAGATAACGCTTGGTCTTCACATCACCAAGACCACCTCGTTGATAATGTTCTTTCATTTCAGCAATTTCTTGAGCATCTTCTGGACGACCAAAAACATCTAGATAATGGAAAACCATATTTCCTTCAATTTTACCTGGATCCTCAACGCGGATATGATCTGGATCTGTATACATACTCATTACTTTTTTACGCAAAGTATCCGCATCATCAGCTAAATAAATACCGTTATTGAGTGATTTAGACATTTTAGCATTTCCATCTAAACCAGGTAAACGACCTGCTCTCTCATTTTCTGGATAAATACCTTCCGGCTCTACCAAGACATCACAGTTATATGCATTGTTAAAAGAACGAACAATTTCACGAGTTTGCTCAATCATTGGTTTCTGATCTGTCCCAACAGGAACATAGTTAGCCTTGAAAGCTGTAATGTCAGCTGCTTGAGCGATTGGATAGACCAAAAATCCTGTCGGAATACTTTCTCCAAATCCTTTTTGAGCAATCTCTGTCTTGACAGTTGGATTGCGCTCCAAACGTGCTAATGAAACTAGATTCATATAGTACATAGATAGTTCAGCCAACTCTGGAATCTGACTTTGAATAAAGATAGTTGACTTACTTGGATCCAATCCAACTGCAAGATAATCCAAAGCAACATTTCCGATAGACTCTACAATTGTTTGAGGTTCTTTAGCATGATCTGTCAAAGCTTGTTGGTCAGCCAAGAACACAAACATATCATACTTATCCTCTTCCTGTAATAATACTCGATTTTTGAGACTTCCAACATAATGTCCAATATGCAATTTTCCTGTTGGACGGTCTCCTGTTAAAATAATGGGTTTAGTCATTTTATTCTCCTTCGATATGGTCCCTTCAATTATAGCATTTTTTTAATGAAATAACCGCAATTTATCAAAATAAATCAACCTTGCTATTTCCGACTTTATGTAAAGTATACTGTAAATCTAATTTACACAAAATTGACACATAAAAATTTGAATATTTCTATATTTTCTAGTAGAATAAATATATTACACATATAGGAGAAAAACATTGCTTACAGTATCTGATGTTTCACTACGTTTTAGTGATCGTAAACTTTTTGATGATGTCAATATCAAATTTACAGAAGGAAATACTTATGGATTAATCGGTGCTAATGGTGCCGGAAAATCAACCTTTTTAAAAATTTTAGCTGGAGATATCGAACCTACTACTGGTCACATCTCTCTTGGTCCAGATGAACGTCTCTCTGTTCTTCGTCAAAATCACTTTGACTATGAAGACGAACGTGCAATTGACGTCGTTATCATGGGAAATGAAAAACTTTATAGCATCATGAAAGAGAAAGATGCTATCTACATGAAGGAAGATTTCTCAGATGAGGATGGCGTCCGTGCTGCCGAACTTGAAGGAGAGTTTGCCGAACTTGGAGGTTGGGAGGCAGAGAGTGAAGCCTCTCAACTCCTTCAAAACCTAAACATTCCAGAAGAATTACACTACCAAAATATGAGCGAATTGGCCAACGGTGAGAAAGTAAAGGTTCTCCTCGCCAAAGCACTTTTTGGTAAACCAGATGTTCTTCTCTTGGACGAGCCTACCAACGGTTTAGACATCCAATCTATTACTTGGTTAGAAGACTTCTTGATTGACTTTGATAACACCGTTATCGTAGTATCCCACGACCGTCACTTCTTAAACAAAGTATGTACTCACATGGCCGACCTTGACTTTGGAAAAATCAAACTCTATGTCGGAAACTACGACTTCTGGAAGGAATCTTCTGAACTCGCTGCTAAATTGCTAGCAGACCGTAATGCTAAGGCGGAAGAAAAAATTAAGCAACTCCAAGAATTCGTTGCTCGCTTCTCTGCTAACGCATCTAAATCTAAACAAGCAACTTCCCGTAAAAAGATGCTTGATAAGATTGTCTTAGAAGAAATCATTCCATCTAGCCGTAAATACCCATTTATCAACTTTAAAGCTGAACGTGAAATTGGTAATGATCTCTTGACAGTAGAAAATCTATCTGTCAAGATTGACGGTGAAACTATTCTTGATAACATTAGCTTCATCTTGCGTCCAGGTGATAAGACAGCGCTCATTGGACAAAATGACATCCAAACAACTGCCTTGATTCGTGCAATCATGGGGGACATTGACTATGAAGGAACTGTCAAGTGGGGAGTAACTACTAGCCGTTCTTACTTGCCAAAAGATAACTCGGCAGATTTTGCAGGAGGAGAGTCAATCCTTGACTGGTTGCGTCAATTCGCAAGTAAAGAAGAAGATGACAATACTTTCCTACGTGGCTTCCTCGGCCGTATGCTCTTCTCTGGAGATGAAGTTAACAAACCTGTAAATGTCTTGTCAGGGGGAGAAAAAGTTCGTGTCATGCTTTCAAAACTCATGCTCTTAAAATCAAATGTCCTTGTACTTGATGATCCAACCAATCACTTGGACTTGGAATCTATCTCAAGCTTGAATGATGGATTGAAAAACTTTAAAGAATCAATCATCTTTGCCAGCCATGACCATGAGTTTATTCAAACTCTAGCTAACCATATCATTGTCTTGTCTAAAAATGGCGTCATTGACCGTATCGATGAAACCTATGATGAATTCCTAGAAAATGCAGAAGTACAAGCAAAAGTTAAAGAACTTTGGAAAGACTAAATAAAACTTCAAAACTCAGTTGGATTAACCAGCTGAGTTTTATATCATTCTACGAGGTAACATGAAATCATTTTTTAAAACATATTGGGCCTATTTTGTTTCTTTTATCATTCCTGTAGTCATTATGACAGGAGTATACCTATCTCAAGGTATCTACTGGAATAGCGATACATCTCCTCTATTAGGAGACGGTTTCCATCAATACGTTATTTTTGATGTAGCTTTACGAAATATTTTACATGGAAATGGCAGTTTGTTTTACACCTTTACAAGTGGCCTCGGACTGAATTTCTATGCTCTATCTAGTTATTACTTGGGTAGCTTTCTTTCACCTCTGGTTTACTTTTTTAATCTGTCGAATATGCCAGATGCTGTTTATCTGACCACTCTCTTAAAATTTGGATTGATTGGTCTGTCAACCTTCTTTAGTTTAAATAGATTATTTAAAGATATCCCAAAATTTTTAAAACTGGCTTTATCTGCTTCCTATGCTCTGATGAGTTTCTCTGTCAGTCAACTAGAGATAAAAACTTGGCTAGATGTTTTTATTTTGATTCCTTTCATTATCACTGGTTTACACCTGCTTATCACTGAAAATAAATTCCTATTGTACTTTACAAGTTTGTCAATTTTGTTTATTCAAAATTATTATTTTGGCTATATGACAGCTTTATTTCTTATTTTCTGGTATCTCTGTCAAATTTCATGGGACTTTAAGACTCGAAAATCATCTTTTCTTGATTTCATAATCACCTCCTTTTTAGCTGGTATTGCTAGCTTGATTATGACTCTTCCCACTCTGTTTGATTTACAGACACATGGAGAAAAATTGACTGAAGTTACAAAGTTTCAAACTGAAAATAGCTGGTACCTTGATCTCTTTGCTAAGCAATTCATTGGCTCCTTTGACACAACAAAGTATGGGGCTATCCCAATGATTTTTGTTGGACTACTTCCCTTTATTTTGACCATTTTATTTTTTACGCTGAAATCTATTAAGTTTCACGTGAAACTTATCTATGCAATTTTCTTTGCATTTCTAATTGCCAGCTTTTATATTGAAGTTCTTGATTTATTTTGGCAAGGCATGCATACTCCAAACATGTTTTTACATCGCTATGCTTGGATTTTCTCTACCTTGTTAATTTACACAGCAGCGGAAGTCTTAAATCGTCTGAAAGAAATTAAAATCTGGAATTTTTTAGTTTCGCTTTTTTTTATAGTAACAGGATTTTTAGCTACCATCTATCTAAAATCGCATTATTCTTTTTTAACAGATTTGAATATTCTGCTTACTCTTGAATTTTTGGTTGTCTATTCGCTTTTACTCCTTGCAGTTATCAAAAAGTTTATCTCTGTAAATCTATTTGCCATTCTAATCTCTTTATTTATAATGGTTGAAATGAGTTTAAATGCTTCATCTCAAATGGACGGAATTGCTAAAGAATGGGGTTTTGCTTCTCGAAGTTCATATAATCGAGATATCCCAGCTATGGAATCTTTCTCAACATATATTGGAAATCAATTTACTCGTACTGAAAAACTACAAACTCAAACAGGAAATGACAGTATGAAATTCAACTACAATGGAATCTCTCAATTTTCATCTGTTCGAAATCGTTCAGCAAGCTCTACTTTGGATAAACTTGGGTTTAAATCCTCTGGGACTAATCTAAATCTCCGTTATGCCAATAATAGTATTTTGGCTGATAGTTTATTTGGTATCCAGTACAATATCTCAGACAGTCCTATTACTAAGTATGGTTTTAAAGATATCTATCAAAAAGATAATCTTACCCTATATGAAAATCAATACTCTCTTCCGATTGCATTTGCTAGTCAATCTGTTTACAATGATGTCAAGTTCAATGAACATACCTTGGATAATCAGGCCTCGTTTTTAAATCAACTTGCTAACGTCAATTTTGATTATTTTTCTCCAATACCCTATGAAAAAACGGAAAAAATAGAAAATACTAATGATTTGATTAGTATCACAAGTTCTTCAAATGAGGATGCAGCAATCCAGTATCAAATTGAAGTACCAGAAAACAGTCAAGTTTATCTTTCTTTCACAAACCTTCACTTTTCTAATGATAAACAAAAGAAGATTGACATTCTTGTCAACGGAGAGAAGAAAATTTTTACAACTGATAATGTTTTCTCCTTCTTTAATCTAGGCTATACAAAAGAGAAAAAAACTTTCAATATTAATGTTAGTTTCCCTGGAAATTCACAAGTATCATTTGAATCTCCTACCTTCTACCGTTTAGATACCCAAACTTTAACTGAGGCTATTCAAAAAATCAAAGAGCAACCTGTAACAGTATCAACTTCTAAAAACAAGGTTTTTACTACATATGATGTCAAACAAGATACGTCCATTTTCTTTACCATTCCTTATGACAAAGGTTGGTCTGCCTACCAAGATGGTAAGAAAATAGAAATTAAACAAGCTCAAACTGGCTTTATGAAAGTTGACATCCCTAAGGGAAAAGGAACTATTACACTTTCCTTCATTCCCAATGGTTTTATTACTGGAGCAATCTGTTCCTTTACTTCTCTTTTACTATTTGGAATCTATAATCACAAACGAAAATCATCTAAGACATAAAAAAATCGACCAGTTAAGCGGTCGATTTTTTTTAATCTTCTTTCATTTTCTTAGGTTGATAGGCTAGCATACCTAAACAAATAAATAGTACTAATATAACGGCAAGGAAAATGACTTGATGATGAATATTTCCTGTCATAGAGATTGTTTGTCGTAATCCCGAAACTGAATAACTCATTGGTAACCAAGGATTAATGGATCTAAAGAAATCATTTGTCAAAGCAAGTGGGTAAGTACCTGCACTTGATGCTAACTGTAATAAAAGCAAAATAAGAGAAAAGAAAGCTCCTATACGGCTATTCCATGTTGTTAAAGCGGTCACCATGGACATGAATACTAAACTTGTTAGGATAATGAGAATAAATGTTCTCATTTCATGATTAGCCGTTAGACCAATAAGATGAACTCCTCCATATACCAAAATTCCTGCTAAAACAGCTATAATACCATTTATTTCTGCTCGAGATTTCAACCAAGCCCAACGACTCTCTGGATGACGTCCTGAAGGCAGCTTCGCAAAGATCATATTCGTTGATATTGCTGCAACAAAGAGAGCAACTGATATCATATAAGGAGCCATTGCAATTCCATTTACAGGAACTTGGTCATTGTCAGTTTTGGAGAGACTGAGAGGATTTGACAAAATCTCTGCATTTTTAGATTCTGTCGATGCTGACTTGAGTTGATCACTAGCATTACCTAATCCTTGTCTTAAAGAAACAACTCCTGTCTGTAAACCTTCCAATCCAGAAGTTAACTTTGTTCCACCTTCTGCTAGTTTCCCAGTTCCATCTGCCAATTTATTAGCTCCACTTTCTAATTGAGAAGCACCTGAAATTAACTGACTGGATTTGTCTGCTAATTGATCAGATCCTGATTGTAATTTATCAACTCCTGCCATTAATTCTTGACTCTTTTGATTCAATTGGTTAGAGCCAGTTGATAATTTTTCAATACCAGACACTAATTCTGGAGTTTTTTCAACTAATTGACTAACTCCTGCTGTCAAGTTAGAAGATTTTTGTGTCAAGGTAGTTGAGCCTGAAACTAGTTGATCCAAACTACCTGTCAAGGTGGAATTCTTTTCACTTAGTTGACTTGCGCCTTGAGAAACTTTATCAACACCTGCAGTATATGCATTTACACCCGATGTAATCGACTGACTGGCAGGAACTAATTTGCTAGTAACAGCTCCTTGTATCTCTGTTAATCCACTTGACAATCCTGTCAAAGAAGTAGAAGCAAGCGGTAATACTTGATTAGCTTGATTTTTTAATGTCGAAAGATTTGAAGATTGATTTTGTAAGTTTTCCAAACTTCCCTGTAAACCTTGTACTAAAGCTATAATTGACTGAGCTGATTGAATACTATCAGTCGAATTTTGAGATACAGAAGCACTTATTTCAGCTTGTTGCTCACTTGTCAATGATTGATAAGCTGCTGTCGATTGAATATTGGCTAATGTAGTTGCTTTTTCAGACCGAGCACTTGCTAACATTTGATTAGAAAGAGATACTATACTTGATAAAACAGCATCTAATTGTTTTGTATCTTCAACATCAATATTTTGAATGGATTGATTTAACTGATTCAGACCAGAAGATAATTGATTAATTTGATCTTTTTTCCCAGACGAAGCATCTAACTTGCTAGAAAGTTGTTGAATCCCTTCACTTAATTGCCCCACCCCCATTCGAAGTGTAGCTGATTGATTAGATAACTGATTAGCACCTATTGCAAGATTTCCCACTCCGTTTGTATAAGCACCAATACCAGATGAAAATTGATTAAGACCAGCATTAAGCTGAGAAACACCGCCAGTATAGGATTCTACACCAGTATATAGTTGATTGATTCTTCCTACTAATTCAGGACTTTTAGAAGATAATTGACCTAATCCGCTATCTAATTGACTCACTGCACCAGTATATGTAACTAAACCACTATTAAAATTCCCTAAGCCAAGATGAAGTTGTTCAACACCAGATACATAAGAGGATAATCCTTTAGTAAACTGTTCCGTTCCATTTGAAAATGTTAAACTTGAATCTGCTAAAGAGTGTAGGTTGGTAGTTAATGTTTGACTTCCTGCCACTAACTGATTCGCTCCATCAGTTAATTTTTCACTACCAGAAGCTGCTTGACTCATACCATCCTTTAAATCGATCATTTTGTTAAATAAAGCTTTGGTATAGGTCTCGGTTACATTGGTAGAAACACTCTGCTTTAATTGTGTCATTGCAGAATCACTCATCTTGCTTGCAATAAAGCTATGACCACTTGAAGTCTGATAATCGATTTGCATTTGCTCTGGATGATCCGTTAAAATAGAAGATGCTTTTTCAGATAAATCACTTGGTAAAGTTACTACCATATAGTAATCGCCATCTTCCAATCCCTTCTTTCCTTCCTCCTCATCTACAAAATGAAAATCTAAGGTTTTATTTTCTTTTAAATTGGACACCATGTGTTTTCCTATTGCCATAGTATTATCATTATAGGAAGCCTCTTTATCATTATTGACAACTGCCACAGGTAAGTCAGACAATTGACCATATGGATCCCACATTGATGATAAAAATATGATATTGTACAGAGCGGGAATAAGAGAAATCCCTATCATGACAATAATAAAGGTTGGTTTTTTAAAAATTGCTTTCCATTCTTTAAACATAGTTCCTCCTTTTTTAAACATATTGTCTAAAATTTTGATATAATAGATTATACATTAAAAAATCTAAATTACAAGATAAAAAATCCATTTTTAGACATATAGTCTAATTTGTTTACAAGGAGGAAGTATGCAAGAAAGTAATAAACGATTAAAAACAAAGCGAACTATTGAAAATGCTATGGTACAATTACTAATGGAACAGCCATTTGATCAAATTTCTACTGTCAATTTAGCAGAAAAAGCCGGAATTAGTCGTTCCAGCTTCTATACTCACTATAAGGATAAGTATGATATGATTGAGCACTATCAAAGCAAACTATTTCATACATTTGAATATATTTTTCAAAAACATGCTCATCAAAAAAGAGCTGCTATTCTAGAAGTATTTGAATATCTAGAGTCAGAACCACTTCTAGCTGCCCTTCTTTCTGAAAATGGGACTAAAGAAATCCAAAATTTCTTACGAAATAAACTTCATATCATGCTAAGTACAGATTTACAAAAGCGATTTATGCAACTGAATCTCAATACCACTGAATTAGAATATAGTAGCATCTATCTAACTCATGCACTTTTTGGTGTCTGCCAAACTTGGATTGCACATGGAAAAAAAGAAAGTCCTCAAGAAATAACAGACTTCCTTATGAAGATGCTTGGTGATACAAATTGATACAAAAAGGGAACACAGTTGTGTTCCCTTTTATCTATACTCCGCCAGTAGGACTCGAACCTACGACATCATGATTAACAGTCATGCGCTACTACCAACTGAGCTATGGCGGATAAAATAGTCCGTACGGGATTCGAACCCGTGTTACCGCCGTGAAAAGGCGGTGTCTTAACCCCTTGACCAACGGACCTTCTATCTGTAGCAGATATAACCATTATATCAATTTCTTACTAATTGTCAATCACTTTTTAGATTTTTTCTCTAGAATATCTTTTAATTTTCTAATTTTTAACCTTGAAATAGGACAGCGATGGTCTTCATAGAAAACAATTTCCAGGTTTTTTCGATCAATTTCTCTAATATTGCCTATATTTACCAAAAATGACTTATGAGGAGAATAAAATCGTTGGGTATGTTTATCCTTTTCCTGAATATCTGTCATGGTACCGTAAAATTCTTTGGCAAAATTCTTACCAATAATGCGCAATTTATGAGAGACCCCTGTCGTTTCAATATACAGAATATCATGGTAAGGAATTTTTAAATCATTTCCCTTGTAATTGTAGTCAAAATAATCTACAACATCTTCATTTTCAAGTAACATACTCTTTGTGTAGAAGATATTTTGCTCAATTCGCTTCTTAAACATCTCATCGTTGATATCCTTATCAACAAAATCTAGGGCTGATACCTGGTATTTATAGGTCAGAGTCGCAAACTCTGATCGACTGGTGATAAAGACGATAATAGCGTAAGGATTGTAATGACGAATGAGTTGAGCAACCTCAAATCCTTTTTTCTCAATTCCATGAATATCAATATCTAGGAAATAAAGCTGATTTACTTCATCATTTTCAATGTATTCTTCAAATTCACGGACTTTTCCCGTTGTCTTGTATGATATTGGAATATTCGATTCTTTCGAAATTTCATCCAATATTCTCTCTAGTCTCACTTGATGTTCAATAACATCCTCTAAAATTAAAACTTTCATTCAAATTCCCTCTTAAATCTAATAATTTGTCTAAATGTACTGCCTTCCATCTCTGTTTCTAAAATAATATTGTTGTACTTATCTAGTAGTTCTTTCACATTATTTAGGCCGACTCCGCGGTTTCTTCCCTTAGTAGAGAATCCTAATGCAAATAGATCTCCTGAAGGAGTCATCGTCATTTTACATGAATTCTGAATCACAATAACTGTTTCAGTTTCCATCTTAATAACTGCTACTTCCATTTGTTTTTTATAGCTATCAGCTGATCCTTCAACAGCATTGTTCAATAAGACGCTCATGATACGAACTAAATCCAATAGTTCAATTTGGAGCGTGGTAATCGTATCTTTTACTTCCAGTGTAAACTCTACACCATTATTTCGAGCATAGACAATGGACTGAGCAACCAAACTTCGTAAAGCTGAATCTTCTATGTTGTTCAAATCAAAATAAGTGTATTTATCTGAACGCAGTTTGTAATTAGCTTTGACCAAAACTTCATTGTAAACTCTGTCAATTTCCTGTAAATCACCACTGTCAATTGCTATCTGCATGCTGACAAGCATTCCAGCATAGTCATGTCGAAAACCACGGATTTCATTATACAGTCCGACAATTTCATCTGTGTAGTTTTGTAAATGTTTCTGTTCAAATTTCTTCTGCTTCAAAGCAATCTCTTTCTCCATTTGAACTTTATGAGAATTCATTGCAAAGAAGGTCAAAAGTAACGAGATAAAAACAATAGATGATAAAATACTTCCAAAACTATTCAAATGTTTAATCGTACTTACCATATCTGAAACGAAAGATACAATATGGAGCAGTAGTAAGGCAAAAAATACTTTTTTCAAGAAAGGATAGAGATAGTCCTTATCAAAATAGTTTAGTTCTAAATGGAAATAACGAATGATTGTTACGATAACGACATAAGTCAACACCGTTACAACTAAAAAGAATAGGTCATAATATTGTAAAACAAAATTGTCTCCTGTTATAGAGGAAAAAATTACAGACAGAAAGGTATGAGTGCTCTCATATAAAAGAGATAGTAGTAAACTTAGGAATAGTCCTCTATCCCTCTCATACTGTTTAATCCATTTAAAATAGGAATATAGCATCAAAGGAAATAAAAATGTTACAATCCCTAATTCATCTAAATGTAGAAGATAAAAGGGAAGGCTAAGTACTATTTCTACTAGTAATGTATAAGCACCAAAAACGTATAGTTCCTTTGTTTTTATTTTACCTTTGCAAATTAAACTGTAACTATGACTAATAATAAAAAAATATAATATAAAATCTACTACTAAGAAAAAATTCATTCTGACACTCCCTTATCTTCTTTTAAGAAAATTAATGAACATTTTATCTATTCTCCTCATCTCCCCACCTTGAATTTTTTGCAAGTCTTTTTCCTTCAAGGCTACAAACTGTTCCAATTTAACTGTGTTTTTCATAATAAAATCTCCTAAAATGTTTTTTTCTTGTAAGCTAACTTACAAAAACCATTATACAAAATGGAATTTCGTTTTAGATAAAATTCTCTCAACTGTCATTTTTTTCTCCCCAAGTGTACTTTTTTAAGAAAAAAGCCGGGAAAATTCCCAGCTTTACTACTATATTGATCCCAGCAGGATTCGAACCTGCGACCGTTCGCTTAGAAGGCGAATGCTCTATCCAGCTGAGCTATGAGACCTAACACAATCATTCTACCAAAAATTCAATTAAAAGTCAATTTTCTATTTATGATAGGGCGAGCCCTGCTGAATCGTAAAAGCGCGATAGATTTGTTCAACAAGGACTAGTCTCATTAACTGATGGGGTAAAGTTAGACGGCCAAAACTGACAGAAAGATTAGCTCTCTTTTTTACATCCTGTGCTAATCCTAAACTCCCCCCAATAATAAAGGTAAGAGTAGAAAATCCTTTTATAGAAGCTTCTTCTAACTGTTTACTAAATTCTTCCGAGGAGAAAGTTTTCCCTTCTATAGCCAAGACAATAACGAAATCACGGTCACCAACTTTTGATAAAATTCTCTGACCTTCTATTTCTAAAATCTTTTGATTTTCTGACTCACTGGCCTTATCTGGTGTTTTTTCATCTGCTAGCTCAATCATTTCAAGTTTAGCAAATCGAGAAATTCGTTTTAAATACTCCGCGATACCATCTTTTAAATACTTTTCTTTCAGTTTCCCAACTGTTACAACTTTAATTTTCATGACTCTATTCTAACATATTCTCTATTTTTTCACATCTTATTCACAAAATAAAAGGTTAATTTTAGCCGAGAAAACCACAGATTTTAGAAAGTTATCCACAATCTGTGAAAAACTTTTGTGTTTAAGTTATAATTAAGCTAGTCAGTTTATACTTTCAGTAATTTAAAAATATGGAGGCAAATATGAAACATTTAAAAACATTTTACAAAAAAGGGTTTCAATTATTAGTCGTTATCGTCATTAGCTTTTTTAGTGGAGCCTTGGGTAGTTTTTCAATAGCTCAACTAACTCAAAAAAGTGGTGTAAGTAACTCTAACAACAATAGTACTATTACACAAACTGCCTATAAGAACGAAAATTCAACAACACAGGCTGTTAATAAAGTAAAAGATGCTGTTGTTTCTGTTATTACTTATTCAGCCAACAGACAAAATAGCGTATTTGGCAATGATGAGACTGATACAGATTCTCAGCAAATCTCTAGTGAAGGATCTGGAGTTATTTATAAAAAGAATGATAAAGAAGCTTACATCGTCACCAACAATCACGTTATAAATGGTGCCAGCAAAGTAGATATTCGTTTGTCAGATGGAACTAAAGTACCTGGAGAAATCGTCGGAGCTGACACTTTCTCTGATATTGCTGTCGTCAAAATCTCTTCAGAAAAAGTGACAACAGTAGCTGAGTTTGGTGATTCTAGCAAGTTAACCGTAGGAGAAACTGCTATTGCCATTGGTAGCCCGTTAGGTTCTGAATATGCAAATACTGTCACTCAAGGTATCGTATCTAGTCTTAATCGAAATGTATCTTTAAAATCTGAAGATGGACAAGCTATTTCTACAAAAGCTATCCAAACTGATACTGCTATTAACCCAGGTAACTCTGGTGGCCCATTAGTCAATATTCAAGGGCAGGTTATCGGAATTACCTCAAGTAAAATTGCCACAAATGGAGGAACATCTGTAGAAGGTCTTGGTTTCGCAATTCCTACAAATGATGCTATCAATATCATTGAACAATTAGAAAAGAACGGAAAAGTGACTCGTCCAGCTTTGGGCATTCAAATGGTCAATCTCTCAAATATTAATACAAGTGATATTAGAAGACTGAATATTCCAAGCAATGTAACATCTGGTGTAGTTGTTCGTTCTGTACAAAGTAATATGCCCGCCAATGGTCACCTTGTAAAATACGATGTTATTACAAAAGTAGATGACAAAGAGATTGCTTCATCAACAGACTTACAAAGTGCTCTTTACAATCATTCTATTGGAGACACCATTAAAATAACTTATTATCGTAACGGTAAAGAAGAAACTACATCTATTAAACTTGACAAGAGTTCAGGTGATTTAGAATCTTAATTGACATCTATGTAAAGAAAGCTTTACATAAAAGAAAAGATGTGTTAGTGTAGAATCATGGAAAAATTTGAAATAATTTCTATCACGGATATACAAAAAAATCCCTATCAACCTCGAAAAGAATTTGATAGAGAAAAACTAGATGAACTAGCACAGTCTATTAAAGAAAATGGGGTCATTCAACCGATTATTGTTCGTCAATCTCCTGTAATTGGTTATGAAATCCTTGCAGGAGAGAGACGCTATAGAGCTTCACTTTTAGCTGGTCTAACGTCTATCCCCGCTGTTGTTAAACAGCTTTCAGACCAAGAAATGATAGTCCAGTCCATCATTGAAAATTTGCAAAGAGAAAATTTAAATCCAATAGAAGAAGCACGCGCCTATGAATCTCTCGTAGAGAAAGGATTTACCCATGCTGAAATTGCAGATAAAATGGGAAAGTCTCGTCCTTATATCAGCAACTCTATTCGCTTGCTTTCCTTGCCAGAACAGATCCTCTCAGAAGTAGAAAATGGCAAACTATCACAAGCACATGCACGTTCGCTAGTTGGGTTGAATAAGGAACAACAAGACTATTTCTTTCAACGAATCATAGAGGAAGACATTTCTGTAAGAAAGTTAGAAACTCTTCTGACAGAGAAAAAACAAAAGAAACAGCAAAAAAATGATTATTTCATACAAAATGAAGAGGAACAGTTAAAAAAACTAATCGGATTAGATATTGAAATCAAACTGTCTAAAAAAGATAGTGGAAAAATCATTATTGCTTTCTCAAATCAAGAAGAATACAGTAGAATTATCAACAGCCTGAAATAAGGCTGTTCTTTTATTTTTTTATTCCACAAGATTATCCACTATTTTTTACAATAAAAAGCTTAATAAATCAAAAGTTTTTACCTTTATCCCCAACCTGTGGATAAAGATTGGTAACATTGTGGATTATTTTTCACAGCTTGTGGAAAATTCTTTCTATATGTGGTAAAATAAATCTAGCATTAAACTTTTAAATAGTAAAGGAGGAGAAAGGATTGAAAGAAAAACAATTTTGGAATCGTATATTAGAATTTGCTCAAGAAAGACTGACTCGATCCATGTATGATTTCTATGCTATTCAAGCTGAACTCATCAAGGTAGAGGAAAATGTTGCTACTATATTTTTACCACGATCTGAAATGGAAATGGTCTGGGAAAAACAACTAAAAGATATTATTGTCGTTGCTGGATTTGAAATTTATGATGCTGAGATTACTCCCCACTATATTTTCACCAAACCTCAAGATACGACTATCTCACAAGTTGAAAAAGCTACAAATTCAACTCTTTATGACTATAGTCCAAAGTTAGCATCTATTCCTTATTCAGATACTGGATTAAAAGAAAAGTATACCTTTGATAATTTTATTCAAGGGGATGGAAATGTTTGGGCAGTATCAGCCGCTTTGGCTGTCTCTGAAGATTTGGCCTTGACCTATAATCCTCTTTTTATCTATGGAGGACCTGGGCTTGGTAAGACTCACCTGTTAAACGCTATTGGAAATGAAATTCTAAAAAATATTCCAAATGCGCGTGTTAAATATATCCCTGCTGAAAGCTTTATTAATGACTTTCTTGATCACCTAAGACTTGGGGAGATGGAAAAGTTTAAAAAGACCTATCGTAGCCTTGATCTTTTATTGATTGATGATATACAATCTCTAAGTGGTAAAAAAGTTGCAACACAAGAAGAATTTTTCAATACCTTTAATGCACTGCACGACAAGCAAAAACAGATTGTCCTAACGAGTGATCGAAGTCCAAAACATCTAGAAGGGCTCGAGGAAAGGCTTGTCACGCGCTTTAGTTGGGGATTAACACAAACTATCACACCCCCTGACTTTGAAACACGTATTGCCATTTTACAAAGTAAAACGGAACATTTAGGCTACAATTTCCAAAGTGATACTCTAGAATACCTAGCTGGGCAATTTGATTCAAATGTTCGAGATCTTGAGGGAGCCATCAACGACATCACTTTAATTGCCAGAGTAAAGAAAATCAAGGATATCACTATTGATATTGCTGCAGAAGCTATTAGAGCTCGTAAACAAGATGTTAGCCAAATCCTCGTCATCCCAATTGACAAAATCCAAAATGAAGTTGGTAACTTCTATGGAGTTAGTGTCAAAGAAATGAAGGGAAGCAGACGCCTTCAAAATATTGTTTTAGCCCGTCAAGTAGCCATGTATTTATCTAGAGAACTAACAGATAATAGTCTTCCAAAAATTGGGAAAGAATTTGGTGGAAAAGATCATACAACAGTCATTCACGCCCATGCAAAAATTAAATCTTTGATTGATGAAGACGATAATTTACGTTTAGAAATTGAATCCATCAAAAAGAAAATAAAATAACTTGTGGATAACTTTCGCTTTTTTATCTTTTTTATCCACAGTTTTTAAACAAGCCCAAAAACTTGGTATGCCTTACTTTTAGTTTGTTTTCCACAGATTTCACAGACTCTATTATTACTATTATCCTTCTAATACTAAAAATAAATAAAGGAGAATCCATGATTCATTTTTCAATTAATAAAAATTTATTTCTACAAGCCTTAAATACTACTAAGAGAGCTATTAGTTCTAAAAATGCTATTCCTATTTTATCAACAGTAAAAATTGACGTGACCAATGAAGGTGTTACTTTAATTGGTTCAAATGGTCAAATTTCAATTGAAAATTTTATTTCTCAAAAAAATGAAAATGCTGGTTTGTTAATTACTTCTTTAGGTTCGATCCTTCTTGAAGCTTCTTTCTTTATCAATGTGGTATCTAGTCTACCTGATGTGACTCTTGATTTTAAAGAAATTGAACAAAATCAAATTGTTTTAACCAGCGGCAAATCAGAAATTACCCTAAAAGGAAAAGATAGCGAACAATATCCACGAATCCAAGAAATTTCAGCAAGCACTCCTTTAATTCTTGAAACAAAATTACTCAAGAAAATTATCAATGAAACAGCTTTTGCTGCAAGTACACAAGAAAGTCGTCCAATTCTAACAGGTGTTCATTTTGTATTGAGTCAACACAAGGAGCTAAAAACAGTGGCAACAGACTCTCATCGCCTAAGCCAGAAAAAATTAACGCTTGAGAAAAATAGTGATGATTTTGATGTTGTCATTCCTAGCCGTTCTCTACGCGAATTTTCAGCGGTATTTACAGATGATATCGAAACTGTGGAGATTTTCTTTGCCAATAATCAAATCCTCTTTAGAAGCGAAAATATTAGCTTCTACACTCGTCTCCTAGAAGGAAACTATCCTGATACAGATCGTTTGATTCCAACAGACTTTAACACTACTATTACTTTTGATGTTGTAAACTTACGCCAGTCAATGGAGCGTGCTCGTCTTTTATCAAGTGCGACTCAAAATGGTACTGTTAAACTTGAAATTAAAGATGGGATTGTTAGCGCCCATGTTCACTCTCCAGAAGTTGGTAAAGTAAACGAAGAAATTGATACTGATCAGGTGACTGGTGAAGATTTGACCATTAGTTTCAATCCAACTTATTTGATTGATTCTCTTAAAGCTTTAAATAGCGAAAAGGTGACCATTAGCTTTATCTCAGCTGTTCGTCCATTTACTCTTGTGCCAGCAGATACTGAAGAGGACTTTATGCAACTTATCACCCCAGTTCGTACAAATTAAGTTAAAGAGGTTGAGCCTAGCTCGCCTCTTTTATGATATAATCAAAAAAGAAAAGGAGAGTAGTATGTATCAAGTTGGAAATTTTGTTGAGATGAAAAAGCCACATGCTTGTACAATCAAGTCAACTGGTAAAAAAGCCAATCGTTGGGAAATTACACGTGTAGGGGCAGATATCAAAATTAAATGTAGCAATTGTGACCATGTTATCATGATGGGGCGCTATGATTTTGATCGAAAAATGAATAAAATTATTGACTGAGACCCCTTAGTTAGAGGGTTAGCAAGTTTTCCCTTTTTGTGTTATAATATTAGGGATTGAAATGAAAACGGAGAATGAGAAAATATGGCTTTAACAGCAGGTATCGTTGGTTTGCCAAATGTTGGTAAATCAACACTATTTAATGCAATTACAAAAGCAGGAGCAGAGGCAGCAAACTACCCATTTGCGACGATTGATCCAAACGTTGGAATGGTTGAGGTTCCTGATGAACGCCTCCAAAAATTGACGGAAATGATTACTCCTAAAAAGACAGTTCCAACAACATTTGAATTTACAGATATCGCAGGAATTGTAAAAGGAGCTTCAAAAGGAGAAGGGCTAGGGAATAAATTCTTGGCCAACATCCGTGAAGTAGATGCGATTGTTCACGTAGTTCGTGCTTTTGATGATGAAAATGTCATGCGTGAGCAAGGGCGTGAAGATGCCTTTGTGGATCCACTTGCAGATATTGACACAATTAACCTAGAATTGATTCTTGCTGACTTAGAATCAGTCAATAAACGTTATGCGCGTGTAGAAAAGATGGCCCGTACACAAAAAGATAAAGAATCTGTAGCAGAATTCAATGTTCTTCAAAAGATTAAACCAGTCCTTGAAGATGGAAAATCAGCTCGCACCATCGAGTTTACAGATGAAGAACAAAAAGTTGTCAAAGGTCTCTTCCTGTTGACAACTAAACCAGTGCTCTATGTTGCCAATGTGGACGAGGACGTGGTTGGAGACTCAGAATCTATCGATTATGTAAAGCAAATTCGTGAATTTGCAGCAACAGAAAATGCAGAGGTAGTGGTGATTTCTGCGCGTGCTGAGGAAGAAATTTCTGAGTTAGACGATGAAGATAAAAAAGAGTTCCTTGAAGCCATTGGTTTGACAGAATCAGGTGTAGATAAGTTGACGCGTGCAGCTTACCATTTACTTGGACTTGGAACTTACTTCACAGCTGGTGAAAAAGAGGTTCGTGCTTGGACCTTTAAACGTGGCATGAAAGCTCCTCAAGCTGCTGGTATCATCCATTCAGATTTTGAAAAAGGATTTATTCGTGCAGTTACCATGTCTTATGACGATTTGGTGAAATATGGATCTGAAAAGGCTGTAAAAGAAGCTGGACGCTTGCGTGAAGAAGGAAAAGAATATATCGTTCAAGATGGCGATATTATGGAATTCCGCTTTAATGTCTAAAAAAATTAATGAATAGTGTCAATTAGGTTGGAAAAAAATTCCAACCCTTTTGGCTTTTGAAAGGAAAAATAAATGACCAAATTACTTGTAGGATTAGGAAATCCAGGGGATAAATATTTTGAAACAAAACACAATGTTGGATTTATGTTGATTGACCAACTAGCGAAGAAACAGAATGTCACTTTTACACATGATAAGATATTTCAAGCTGACCTAGCTTCATTTTTCCTTAATGGTGAAAAAATCTATTTGGTGAAACCCACTACTTTTATGAATGAAAGTGGAAAAGCGGTTCATGCTTTATTGACTTATTATGGTTTGGATATTGAAGATTTACTCATCATTTACGATGATCTTGACATGGAAGTTGGAAAGATTCGTTTAAGAGCAAAGGGATCCGCAGGTGGTCATAATGGTATCAAGTCTATTATTCAACATATCGGAACTCAGACCTTTAATCGTGTTAAGATTGGAATTGGAAGACCTAAAAATGGTATGTCAGTTGTTCACCATGTTTTGAGTACCTTTGACAAGGATGATTATATTGGTATTTTACAGTCTATTGACAAGGTTGACGATGCTGTAAATTATTATTTACAAGAGAAAAACTTTGAAAAAATGATGCAGAGGTGTAACGGATAAATGGTGACCTTATTAGATTTATTCTCAGAAAATGATCAGGTCAAAAAATGGCATCAAAGTTTAACAGATAAGAAAAGACAACTAATACTTGGTTTATCAACGTCTACTAAGGCTCTTGCAATTGCAAGTAGCTTGGAAAAAGAAGGTAAGGTTGTATTATTGACGTCAACTTATGGAGAAGCAGAAGGACTGGTTAGTGATCTTATCTCTATCTTGGGTGAGGAACTTGTTTATCCATTTTTGGTAGATGACTCCCCTATGGTCGAGTTTTTGATGTCTTCACAAGAAAAAATCATTTCACGGGTTGAAGCCTTGCGTTTTTTGACTGATTCATCTAAGAAAGGGATTTTGGTTTGTAATATTGCAGCAAGTCGATTGATTTTACCGTCTCCAAATGTGTTCAAAGATAGTATTGTAAAAATATCAGTTGGTGAAGAATGTGACCAACACGCGCTTATCCATCAGTTAAAGGAAATTGGCTATCGAAAAGTTACACAAGTACAAACTCAAGGTGAATTTAGTCTGCGAGGAGATATTTTAGATATTTTTGAAATATCCCAGTTAGAACCTTGCCGAATTGAGTTTTTTGGTGATGAAATTGATGGTATTAGATCATTTGAAGTAGAAACACAATTATCGAAAGAAAATCAGACAGAACTCACCATCTTTCCAGCTAGTGATATGCTTTTGAGAGAAAAGGATTATCAACGAGGTCAGTCAGCTTTAGAAAAACAAATTTCGAAGACCTTATCACCTATTTTAAAATCATACTTAGAAGAAATTCTTTCAAGTTTTCACCAAAAACAAGTACATTCAGATTCACGGAAATTTTTATCTTTATGCTATGATAAGACATGGACTGTATTTGACTATATTGAAAAAGATACTCCAATATTCTTTGATGATTACCAAAAATTAATGAATCAGTATGAAGTCTTTGAAAGAGAATTAGCGCAATACTTTACAGAAGAATTACAGAACAGTAAAGCATTTTCTGAGATGCAGTATTTTGCTGATATAGAGCAAATCTATAAAAAACAGAGTCCGCTTACCTTTTTCTCTAATCTGCAAAAGGGGTTAGGAAATCTCAAGTTTGATCAAATTTATCAATTTAATCAATATCCTATGCAGGAGTTTTTCAATCAATTTTCTTTTCTAAAAGAAGAAATTGAACGATACAAAAAAATGGATTACACTATCATCCTTCAGTCTAGCAATTCAATGGGAAGTAAAACATTGGAGGATATGTTAGAGGAATATCAGATTAAATTGGATTCCAGAAATAAGTCAAGCATTTGTAAAGGATCTGTAAACTTAATCGAGGGTAATCTCAGACATGGTTTTCATTTTGTAGATGAAAAGGTTTTGTTGATAACTGAACATGAGATTTTTCAAAAGAAATTGAAACGTCGTTTTCGAAGACAACATGTTTCAAACGCAGAGCGATTAAAAGATTATAATGAACTTGAAAAAGGGGACTACGTTGTTCACCACATTCATGGAATTGGTCAATACCTAGGAATTGAAACCATTGAAATCAAAGGGATTCACCGTGATTATGTTAGTGTTCAATACCAAAACGGGGATCAAATCTCTATCCCAGTGGAACAGATTCATCTACTTTCCAAATACGTTTCAAGTGACGGTAAAGCACCTAAACTCAATAAATTAAATGATGGTCATTTCAAAAAAGCAAAGCAAAAAGTTAAGAACCAGGTAGAGGATATAGCTGACGATTTAATTAAACTTTATTCTGAACGTAGTCAGTTGAAAGGTTATGCTTTTTCAGCTGATGATGAAGATCAACATGCTTTTGATGATGCCTTCCCTTATGTTGAAACGGATGATCAACTTCGTAGTGTTGAGGAAATCAAGAGAGATATGCAGGCTTCTCAGCCAATGGATCGACTTTTAGTTGGGGATGTTGGTTTTGGAAAGACTGAAGTTGCTATGCGTGCAGCCTTTAAGGCAGTCAATGATCGCAAACAAGTTGTCGTCCTAGTTCCGACGACGGTTTTAGCGCAACAGCACTATACGAATTTTAAGGAACGATTCCAAAATTTTGCAGTTAATATTGATGTGTTGAGTCGCTTTAGAAGTAAAAAAGAGCAGACTGAAACACTTGAAAAATTGAAAAACGGTCAAGTTGATATTTTGATTGGAACACATCGTGTTTTGTCAAAAGATGTTGTGTTTTCAGATTTGGGCTTGATGATTATTGATGAGGAACAGCGATTTGGTGTCAAGCATAAGGAAACCTTGAAAGAACTAAAAAAACAAGTAGATGTCCTGACCTTAACAGCAACGCCAATTCCTCGTACCCTTCATATGTCTATGCTGGGAATCAGAGATTTGTCTGTTATTGAAACTCCGCCGACTAATCGCTATCCTGTTCAGACCTATGTTTTGGAAAAGAATGATAGTGTCATTCGTGATGCGGTCTTGCGTGAAATGGAGCGTGGAGGTCAAGTTTACTATATTTACAACAAAGTTGACACGATTGACCAAAAGGTTTCAGAATTACAGGATTTAATTCCAGAAGCTTCGATTGGTTATGTTCATGGGCAAATGAGTGAGATTCAGTTAGAAAATACTCTACTGGATTTCATTGAAGGTCAGTATGATATTTTGGTGACGACTACCATTATTGAGACAGGAGTGGACATTCCAAATGCCAATACCTTGTTTATTGAAAATGCAGACCATATGGGCTTGTCAACCTTGTATCAGTTAAGAGGAAGAGTTGGTCGTAGTAATCGTATTGCTTATGCTTATCTCATGTATCGTCCAGAAAAATCAATCAGTGAAGTCTCTGAGAAGAGATTAGAAGCGATCAAAGGATTTACAGAATTGGGCTCCGGATTTAAGATTGCGATGCGAGATCTTTCGATTCGTGGAGCAGGAAATCTTTTAGGAAAATCACAGTCTGGTTTCATTGATTCTGTTGGTTTTGAATTGTATTCGCAGTTACTAGAGGAAGCTATTGCTAAACGAAACGGTAATGCTAACACCAACACAAGAATCAAAGGGAATGCTGAGTTGATTTTGCAAATTGATGCCTATCTTCCTGATACTTATATTTCTGATCAACGACATAAGATTGAAATTTACAAGAAAATTCGTCAAATTGACAACCGTGTCAATTATGAAGAGTTACAAGAGGAGTTGATAGACCGTTTTGGAGAGTACCCAGATGTAGTTGCTTATCTTTTAGAGATTGGTTTGGTCAAATCATACTTGGACAAGATCTTTATTCAACGTGTGGAAAGAAAAGATAATAAAATTACAATTCAATTTGAAAAAGTCACTCAGCGATTGTTTTTGGCTCAAGATTATTTTAAAGCTTTATCCGCAACGAACTTAAAAGTAGCTATCACTGAGAATAAGGGATTAATGGAGCTTGTATTTGATGTCCAAAATAAGAAAGATTATGAAATTTTAGAAGGTCTGCTGATTTTTGGAGAAAGTTTATTAGAGATAAAAGAGTCTAAGGAAGAAAATTCCATTTGATATTTTCCTTCTATAAAATAGATAAAAATGGTACAATAATAAGTTGAGGTAATAAGGATGAGATTAGACAAATATTTAAAAGTATCGCGAATTATCAAGCGTCGTACAGTCGCAAAGGAAGTAGCAGATAAAGGTAGAATCAAGGTGAATGGAATCTTGGCCAAAAGTTCAACGGACTTGAAAATTAATGACCAAGTTGAAATTCGTTTTGGAAATAAATTGTTACTTGTAAAAGTACTAGAGATGAAAGATAGTACAAAAAAAGAAGATGCAGCAGGCATGTATGAAATTATCAGTGAAACAAGGGTAGAAGAAAATGTCTAAGAATATTGTACAATTAAACAATTCTTTTATCCAAAATGAATACCAACGTCGTCGCTACCTGATGAAAGAACGACAAAAACGGAATCGTTTTATGGGGTGGGTTCTTATTTTGATGATTTTATTGTTCATTTTACCAACTTATAATCTTGCTCAAAGTTATCAGCAATTACTCCAAAGACGTCAACAGTTATCAGACTTGCAAACTCAGTATCAAACCTTGAGTGAGGAAAAGGAGAAAGAGACAGCTTTTGCCACAAAGTTGAAAGATGAAGAGTACGCTGCTAAATACATGCGTGCAAAATATTATTATTCTAAGAATCGGGAAGCTGTTTATACGATTCCTGACTTGCTCCCAAGGTGATAAAATGGAAAATTTATTAGATGTAATAGAGCAATTTTTGAGTTTATCAGATGAAAAGCTGGAAGAGTTGGCTGATAAAAATCAATTATTGCGTTTACAAGAAGAAAAGGAAAGGAAGAATGCGTAAATTCTTAATTATTTTGTTGCTACCGAGTTTTTTGACTATTTCAAAAGCTGTTAGCACAGAAAAAGAAGTAGTCTATACTTCAAAAGAAATTTATTACCTTTCACAATCTGACTTTGGTATTTATTTTAGAGAAAAGCTAAGTTCTCCCATGGTTTATGGAGAAGTTCCTGTCTATGCGAATGAAGATTTAGTGGTAGAATCTGGAAAATTGACTCCCAAAACAAGTTTCCAAATAACCGAGTGGCGTTTAAATAAACAAGGAATTCCGGTGTTTAAGCTATCAAATCATCAATTTATCGCTGCAGACAAACGATTTTTATATGATCAGTCAGAGGTAACTCCAACAATAAAAAAAGTATGGTTAGAATCTGATTTTAAACTGTACAATAGTCCTTATGATTTAAAAGAAGTAAAATCATCCTTATCAGCTTATTCTCAGGTATCAATCGATAAGACCATGTTTGTAGAGGGAAGAGAATTTCTACATATTGATCAGGCTGGATGGGTAGCTAAAGAATCAACTTCTGAAGAAGATAATCGGATGAGTAAAGTTCAAGAAATGTTATCAGAAAAATATCAGAAGGATTCATTCTCCATTTATGTTAAGCAACTGACTACTGGAAAAGAAGCTGGTATCAATCAATATGAAAAGATGTATGCAGCTAGTGTTTTAAAACTACCTTATCTCTATTATGCGCAAGAAAAAATAAATGAGGGTCTTTATCAGTTAGATACGACTGTAAAATACGTATCTGTAGTCAATGATTTTCCAGGTTCCTATAAACCAGAGGGAAGTGGTAGTCTTCCTAAAAAAGAGGATAATAAAGAATATTCTCTAAAGGATTTAATTACGAAAGTATCAAAAGAATCGGACAATGTAGCTCATAACATATTGGGATATTACATTTCAAACGAATCTGATGCCACATTCAAATCCAAGATGTCTGCTATTATGGGAGATGATTGGGATTCAAAAGAAAAATTGATTTCTTCTAAAATGGCTGGGAAAGTCATGGAAGCTATTTATAATCAAAATGGATTTGTATTGGAGTCTTTGACTAAAACAAATTTTGATAATGAGCGAATTACCAAAGGTGTTTCTGTGAAGGTAGCTCATAAAATTGGAGATGCGGACGAATTTAAGCATGATACGGGTGTTGTCTACGCAGATTCTCCATTTATTCTTTCTATTTTCACTAAAAATTCTGATTATGATACAATTTCTCAGATAGCCAAAGATGTTTATGAGGTTCTGAAATGAGGGAACAGGATTTTTTAAATCATTTTCTCAAGAGAGGATATTTTAAAAAGCATACTAAGGTGGTGGTAGCTCTTTCTGGTGGATTAGATTCTATGTTTCTATTTAAGGTATTATCTACCTATAAAAAAGAGTTAGCAATTGAATTGATCCTAGCTCATGTAAATCATAAGCAGAGAGTAGAATCAGATTGGGAAGAACAGGAATTAAGGAAGTTAGCTGCTGAAGCAGAATTTCCTATTTATATCAGCAATTTTTCAGGAGAATTTTCAGAAGCGCGGGCTCGACATTTTCGTTATGATTTTTTTAAAGAGGTCATGATAAAGACTGGTGCGACAGCCTTGGTAACTGCCCACCATGCTGATGACCAGGTGGAAACGATCTTGATGCGTTTGATTCGAGGCACTCGTTTGCGCTATCTATCAGGAATTAAGGAGAAGCAAGTAGTCGGAGAGATAGAAATCATTCGGCCCTTCTTGCATTTTCAAAAAAAAGACTTCCCATCAATTTTTCATTTTGAAGATATATCAAATAAAGAAAATCATTATTTTCGAAATCGTATTCGAAACTCTTATTTACCAGAATTAGAAAAAGAAAATCCTCGATTTAGGGATGCAATCTTAAGCATCGGTAATGAAATTTTAGATTATGACTTGGCAATAGCTGAACTATCAAAGAATATTGATGTAGAAAATTTAGAGCAGCTATTGTCTTACTCTGAGTCGACACAAAGAGTTTTACTTCAAACTTATCTAAATCGTTTTCCAGATTTGAATCTTACAAAAGCTCAGTTTGAAGAAGTTCGGCAAATTTTAAAAACTAAAAGCCAGTATAGTCATCCGATTAAAAATGGTTATGAATTAGTAAAAGAGTATCAACAGTTTCGGATTTGTAAAATCAGTCCACAGTCTGATGAAAAAGAAGATGAACTTGTGCTACACTATCAAAATCAGGTATCTTACCAAGGATATTTATTTTCCTTTGGACTTCCTTTAGAAGGTGAATTAATTCAGCAGGTATCTGTTTCACGCGAAACATCGATACATATTCGTCATCGAAAAACAGGAGATGTTTTGATTCAAAATGGGCATAGAAAAAAACTCAGACGTCTATTTATTGATTTGAAAATCCCTATGGAAAAACGAAAATCTGCTCTAATTATTGAGCAATTTGGTGAAATTGTCTCAATTTTGGGAATTGCGACCAGTAATTTGAGTAAAAACACGAAAAATGATATAATGAACACTGTACTTTATATAGAAAAAATAGATAGGTAAAAAAATGTTAGAAAACGATATTAAAAAAATCCTCGTTTCACACGATGAAATTACAGAAGCTGCTAAAAAATTAGGTGCTCAATTAACCAAAGACTATGCAGGAAAAAATCCAATCTTAGTTGGGATTTTAAAAGGATCTATTCCTTTTATGGCTGAATTGATTAAACATATCGACACACATATTGAAATGGACTTCATGATGGTTTCTAGCTATCATGGTGGAACAGCAAGTAGCGGTGTGATCAATATTAAACAAGATGTGACTCAAGATATCAAAGGAAGACATGTTCTATTTGTAGAAGATATCATTGATACAGGTCAAACTTTGAAAAATTTACGAGATATGTTTATTGAAAGAGAAGCTGCTTCTGTTAAAATTGCAACCTTGTTGGATAAACCAGAGGGACGTGTTGTAGAAATTGAAGCTGACTATACCTGCTTTACTATTCCAAATGAGTTTGTAGTAGGTTATGGTTTAGATTACAAAGAAAATTATCGTAACCTTCCTTATGTTGGAGTATTGAGAGAAGAAGTATATTCAAATTAGAAAGAACAATTTTTAATGAAAAAACAAAATAATGGTTTAATTAAAAATCCTTTTCTATGGTTATTACTTATTTTTTTCCTAGTTACAAGTTACCAGTATTTTAGTACAGGTAGTGTTGCAGGGAAAAGTGAGCAAATTAATTATACAGAATTGGTAAAAGAAATTACCGATGACAATGTAAAAGAATTGACTTACCAACCAAATGGCAGTGTTATCGAAGTTTCAGGTGTTTATAAAAATCCTAAAACAAGTAAAGAAGCAACAGGGATTCAGTTCTTTTCTCCTTCTGCTACAACAGTAGAGAAATTTTCAAGTATTATTCTTCCTTCAGACACTACAGTATCAGAATTGCAAAAGCTTGCTTCTGACCATAAAGCGGAAGTAACTATTAAGCATGAAAGTTCGAGTGGTATGTGGATTAATATTCTTGTATCCATTGTGCCATTCGGTATTCTTTTCTTCTTCCTATTCTCTATGATGGGAAATATGGGAGGAAATAATGGCCGTAACCCAATGAGTTTTGGACGTAGTAAGGCTAAAGCCGCAAATAAAGAAGATATTAAAGTAAGATTTTCAGATGTTGCTGGAGCTGAGGAAGAAAAACAAGAACTAGTTGAAGTTGTTGAATTCTTAAAAGATCCAAAACGATTTACAAAACTTGGAGCCCGTATTCCAGCAGGTGTTCTTTTGGAGGGACCTCCGGGAACAGGTAAGACTTTGCTTGCTAAAGCAGTTGCCGGAGAAGCAGGTGTTCCATTCTTTAGTATCTCAGGTTCTGATTTTGTAGAAATGTTTGTCGGAGTTGGAGCTAGTCGTGTTCGTTCTCTTTTTGAAGATGCAAAAAAAGCAGCACCAGCCATTATCTTTATCGATGAAATTGATGCTGTTGGACGTCAACGTGGAGTTGGTCTTGGCGGAGGGAATGATGAACGTGAACAAACCTTGAACCAACTCTTGATTGAGATGGATGGTTTTGAGGGAAATGAAGGGATTATCGTCATCGCTGCGACAAACCGTTCAGATGTACTTGACCCTGCCCTTCTGCGTCCAGGACGTTTTGATAGAAAAGTCTTGGTTGGCCGTCCTGATGTTAAGGGTCGAGAAGCAATCTTGAAAGTTCATGCTAAGAACAAGCCTTTAGCAGAAGATGTTGATTTGAAATTAGTGGCTCAACAAACTCCAGGTTTTGTTGGTGCTGATTTAGAGAATGTCTTGAATGAAGCGGCTTTAGTCGCTGCTCGTCGCAATAAATCAATCATTGATGCCTCAGATATTGATGAAGCAGAAGATAGAGTTATTGCTGGTCCTTCTAAGAAAGATAAGACAGTTTCACAAAAAGAACGTGAGTTGGTTGCTTATCATGAAGCAGGACATACCATTGTTGGTTTAGTCTTGTCGAATGCCCGTGTTGTTCATAAGGTTACAATTGTACCACGTGGCCGTGCAGGTGGATACATGATTGCACTTCCTAAAGAGGATCAAATGCTTCTATCTAAAGAAGATATGAAAGAGCAATTGGCTGGCTTAATGGGTGGACGTGTAGCTGAAGAAATTATCTTTAATGTCCAAACTACAGGAGCCTCAAATGACTTTGAACAGGCGACACAAATGGCGCGTGCAATGGTTACAGAATACGGTATGAGTGAAAAGCTTGGCCCAGTACAATATGAAGGAAACCATGCTATGTTTGGTGCACAGAGTCCTCAAAAATCAATTTCAGAACAAACAGCTTATGAAATTGACGAAGAGGTTCGTTCATTATTGAATGAAGCACGAAATAAAGCTGCTGAAATTATTCAGTCAAATCGTGAAACTCACAAGTTGATTGCAGAAGCATTATTGAAATACGAAACATTGGATAGTACACAAATTAAATCTCTTTACGAAACAGGAAAGATGCCTGAAACAGTAGAAGAGGAATCTCATGCATTATCTTATGATGAAGTGAAGTCAAAAATGAATGACGAAAAATAACCCCGAGAGAGGCCCGTCCTCTCTTTTTTGTGCATTTGAGACGGTGAAGAGAACAGAATGGAGAAAATGTCACAAACGATGTTTCGAATCTGTTAGACTGTATCTAGAAAGGGGAACGTTATGCTTAAAGAATTGTATGAAGAAGTCCAAGGAATTGTGTACAAGTGTAGAAATGAATATTACTTGCATTTATGGGAGTTATCGGATTGGGACCAAGAGGGAATGATTTGCTTACATGAGTTGATTAGTAAAGAAGAAGGACTGATAGAAGATATTCCACGCTTACGTAAATATTTCAAAACTAAATTCCGAAATCGGATTTTAGACTATATCCGTAAGCAAGAAAGTCAGAAACGTAGATATGATAAAGAACCCTATGAAGAAGTAGGTGAGATTAGTCATCGTATAAGTGAGGGAGGTCTGTGGCTAGATGATTATTATCTCTTTCATGAAACATTACGGAGGTATAGAAAGGAACAAAGTAAAGAAAAACAAGAAGAGTTAGAACGTGTTTTAAGAAATGAACGTTTTCGAGGACGTCAAAGAGTATTGAGGGATTTACGTATTGTGTTTCAAGAGTTTGACATCCGTACACATTAGGAAGTCATGCAAAAAAAGCTAAATTCGCAAACTAAGTTCCACTGCTAGTAGAAGTGGAAGTTAGTGTGAGACGTTTGAATGGGGTTTTATGTTGGAGTAATTTAGAAGACTGACAGATGTATTCTGCAGGTGTTTTAGAAATACCAAGAAGCTTAGGAATCTCTTCTCCGTAAGTAAAGGTAAAAAGTTCATAGTCTGACTTCCCATTCAAAGCAGCACATTTAACGCTGTTTACATATGAACAGACGAGATTGATATCCTTCTGAGTTAAGTTGTCAAAGGAAGTTCCCTTAGGTAGAATGTCGCGAATCAGCGTGTGATTTTTCTCAATTCTGCCTTTCTGATCAGAACCATTAGGGTCATAAAAGAAAAGTTTACTCTCTCCTCGAATATCCATTTCGATATCATCAACCCTGACAAACTCTCCACCATTATCTGTCAGAATGACAGGAAAGAGTTGGAAGAAATCTTTGTTCGCTTGGTGAAGAGTGTTCTCGATATCATAGAGGTGTTTGGTAACCTCAAGATCCAAATAATTTAGGAAATTCTCAAAGGAACGCCCTTTTTTGTCTTCTTTAGGGATGGAAGGTAGCTTTGTTGAGTAGAGGGCAAGGAAGGTTATCACAAGTCGACTTTCGGATTTGTCTATTTCTCTTGACTTCTTTAGAAACAGTAGTCGGGTCTTTTAGAATGGATTGTCCAATAGCTTTGAAGGTTTCACCACGCTCTAAGCCTAATTGGATATCATTACGGTCTGAAAGGGTAAGATGTTTCTGTTTTATCATAGTGGACCTCATTTCTAACTCAAACGTCTCATGCTTAATTCCACCATAAAAATCCGTTTTAGACTAATTTCCACTTCGGCTAGGCCAGTGGAAGTTACTTTGAGAAGTTAAGCAAATTAAAAAAGTTGAAAAAAAGTTTAAAAAAGTAGT